>DQSP01000031.1 GCA_015663215.1 Sulfurimonas sp. | reverse complement strand
TAACTTTATGCGTAATTTACAGATAACTTAAAAGGTTTTTTGATGAACTATTATATACTAGATGAAGTGTCCCCAAATCGCTATGCACCATACTTGGAACTACCTGATGAGATCGACCTTATAGAATCTATTATGGGTAAAAAACCACAGTTTGACTACTTACCTATAAAAATGGAAGCTGAAATAGATGAAGATGAAAAAATAGTCTATACCGACATTATCAATCCTGGAGTTCCTCTCTTCTCAAACAAGATGAAGTCTGCACTAGATGCAGTTGGTATCACTAACATTGATTATTATCCTGTTGAGATAATCGATGAAGATTCAAAAGAGTTACTTGCAGAGTATTGGTTGGGTATAGTTACAGACATAGTATCTTGTATAGATGTAGAAAAAAGTGTTGTTGGTGAGACAGCCATGGGACAATCAGTAATAACTGAGTTTAAGATTGATGAGAATAAAACTAGAGGTTTAAATCTTTTTAGATTTCACAATATTCCCGGTCTGATGATTATAAACGAAGATGTAAAAAACAAGTTAGCAACACAAGATTTTGAAGGTGTTAGTTTTAAACACACTGATAAATACAGTAGAAAAGCATAATGGCTAACATGAAAAAAATCTATATAGAGTTAACATCAAAATGTGGACTCTCTTGTAACTTCTGTCCATCTGCTACTAGAGTCACTTCAGGTATTAGTTTGGAACTTTTTAAAAAAATTAACCATGAAGTTAAAGATCTAACAAAAGACATCGCTTATCATGTTGTAGGTGATCCTCTTTTAGTAAATAACTTGGGTGAATACCTAGATATAAGCTATGAGGCGGGCTTGAATGTTCACATCACTACAGCAGGTTACTATCTCAAAGATTCTGATGTCGATACTTTGAATCACCCAGCAGTAAAACAGATAAACTTCTCACTCAATAGCTATAGAGGAAATAATTTACCCATTTCACTTGACGAGTACCTTCAAAATATAGCAGACTTTACACTTCGTTTTCGTAAAAAAAACTCAAAATCTTTTATAAACTATAGGTTGTGGAATAAAGAAGAAGACAACTCTCAGCAGAGCTATAATGATGAAGTTATACATAAAATATTTGAGAAACTAGGAGCAAAACTCCCAGGTGAGTATTCTGTGTTTGATCAGCGTTTACGGGTTATATCTAAAGTGCTTTTTAACTTTGACTCTCTTTTTGAGTGGCCTTCACTTGAGGCTAGTTTTGTAAGTGATAAAGGTTACTGTCATGGTCTGAGTTCGCAAATGGCAATACTTAGCAGTGGAGAAGTTGTACCTTGCTGTTTTGACTACAAGGCAGTTATAAACCTTGGAAACGCAGAGAGAGAGTCTTTACAAAATATACTTTCCTCTGAGAGAAGTAAGGCTATAGTAAATGGCTTTAAAAATGGTGTTATTAGCGAAGAACTCTGTAAACACTGTGCTTACAGAAGTAAGTTTGATGACTAGGTTTTAGCTCTCACTTGCACATTTAGTGCAAAAGCTAGCCTTTGGCATGAGCAGAAGGCGATCAAGCTCGATTATCTGCTTACAGTTAACACAAAGAAAAGAGCTAACATCAGGAAGTTTGTCTAAAAAGAACATTAGTTTTCTCTTTTTCTTATAAAACTGTTTGAGTTTTATGTCTGATTTTGTTTGCTCACTTAAAATTGTCCCTAAAGTACTCTCTGGTGCTGTTATAGCCGTATAAGACTCCACTTCATCTATGTAAGCATTTGCTACAAGTAAAGCATCTGTAAGTTCTTTTTTAATTAATATATATTCTTTCTCGTACACTTAACTAAACCTTTTCTTAATGATTTTAAAATTATATAATTTTTTAGCTCAAAACAAGCTTTTATGCTAAAATTCGAATAATAAACATAATCAAAAGGTATATATAATGTTAGAACAAGCAGATATAAGTGATATAGAACTAAAACAGAGATGGAGACTTTACTGGATTAACTGTATCTTTGATTTTTCTTCTTTAAAATTTCAAGAGCTTTCATGGGTAAACAACTCAGAAAAATGGCCCTCTTCATTTGCTGAGTGTAATGCAGCATACTTTGACAACTTAGGACTCTATCAGGGGTATGTAAAAGCCATAGAAGCAGGTAATGTTTCTCAAGAAGAAGCAGATAAGGCTAGCCTCTTTCATGACCTTGCAAATTTTTATGATGAACCCAGTACAGACCCAAAAGATATACTCAAAGATGAGGAGTGGTTAGAAGTTGTTGCTGCCGCAAAAGATTTGTGGGATTACTTAAAGGCAACCCTAAAAGAGCCAAGAGAGGTAGAGTGTATAGAAAAACTTGAAAAGGAGTTTTCTTAAAGTTCTATCTAGTATAAAATTTTATCTAATTTACAGCTAATTTTGTTATAACTTCAAATAATTAATTTACTAACAGGGGCAACTATGACAAATAATGAAAAAACATCTCATGCAGACCCAAAATTATATGAGGTTATAACTTATGAAGAGAATGTGGAATTTAAATATACATCACCTGAAACAGGTGAGCCAGCCTCTTTAGAGCATGAACTAACTTTCATTTGGGAAGATACTCTTGAAGAGTTTATCAAAGAACACGGTAGTGATAAACCTTATAAGATACAAACTTTTAAACGTGAACGTGCTAGAGACATTTTTTTGGAACAGATAGAAGGTCGGACTGATGATCTCATAGAAGAAGTACAAGAAGAGATAGCTAACAAAATGAAGTTTGGATTTGAGTTTTCTGGACAACTACACAACGACGACTAAAGAGGAAAATATACTATGAGCGCATCAAACAGAGAGATACAACTTCGTAAAACATGTCAGCTTTATGCCTATGTTTTAACATCATTAGGCCAAGAAGTTGAGTATGCTCTTGAGGAGTGTGCAAATTCATATGACTATCCTATAGACTGTGTAAAAGATCTTTATACAACTCTTAAAGATTTGGATAGTGAAACATTTGAAAAAATAGTGCACAACGAGAATGCACCTGAGGCTCATGACCTCGCAAATTGGTGGAAGATGTACCAGATTTATATACCCGTCCCTAAGTCACAGAGGGATTAGTACTTTATTTTGCTTTGATTACAGCCATCTAGCATAATACGGTCATCGTAAAATACTCCAAGCCACTCAGCTAGATGTTCTTCTGTTAAAACAACATTAC
>DQSP01000293.1 GCA_015663215.1 Sulfurimonas sp. | reverse complement strand
TTTTGCATAGAGTTCATCATTTGAGGCTAACTGCTCATAAAACTTATGAGTATTTCCTGCAATCACTTCTATATTTTTACGTACAATCCCCATAGTGTGAGTGCAAACACTATCCATAAAGTCACGGTTGTGAGTGATAAGTATCAACTCTCCATCAAAAGCACGTAAAAAGTTTGTTAACCATCGAAGCGAAACAATATCAAGGTAGTTTGTTGGCTCATCGAGTAGTAACAAGTTTGGCTCAGTCACAAGAAGTTTTGCCAAGTTTATACGTATCTGATATCCACCTGAAAATGAGAGTGGGTCTTTTTCCAAATCCTCTGCACTAAAGCCAAGACCAAAAAGAATTTTCTCTACTCTATATACATCATACTTCATCTCTTCTTCTAATGCTAAAGCACTCTCTTCTCTAAGAGTACTTTCTGTAAATGTGAGGTGTTGTTTAAGTGTACCTATTTTATAGTTTTTAGGAATGATTATATCACCACTATCAGGTGTCTCTTCACCTAAAATCATCTTAAAAAGAGTAGATTTTCCACTTCCATTTCGTCCAACTAAACCTGCACGGTTTCCTGCGTTTAGCTTCAGATTGAGATCAAAAAAAAGCTCCTGAGATGCGAAATTCTTATTTATATTGACTAACTGTATCATGAAACTTCTGTCACTCTATTTCGTCCCTCTTTTTTTGATGTATACAGAGCAATATCTGCTATTTTTAAAACATTTTTAATACTAATTGGCTCAGATATACTTGAGTGATAAAGCCCTCCACTTATAGTCTTAGAAAATTCAATCTCATCTATTTTAAAAACTTTATTCTCTATTAATTGTCGAATTTTTTCAGCTATTTTGCGAGTATCTTCTAGTGATACTCGGTTAAGTAGTAAAACAAACTCCTCTCCACCTGCTCTATAAACCTTATCTTCTTCTCTCACTGACTTTCGTAAAATATCTGCCACTTCTTTAAGTACTATATCACCAACATCATGTCCATACTGATCATTCACTTTTTTAAACCAATCTATATCAAACGATAGCAGTGCAAATGGAGCCTTGTATTTCTTAAAATTGTGAATCAATTTTTCAATGTCATCTTCGAGGGTAAGTCTATTATTGAGACCTGTCATAGGATCTTTTGAGGCCATCTCGTAAAGCATGCGATTTGATTCTTGAAGTTTTAGTGTACGAAGTTCAACCTCTTTTTCCATGTTTTGTACAATAGTGCTGTTTTCATCCATAAGTAAAATCACTTTTTTTAATGTTGGTTGAAAGATAAAAATAACTTCTAAAAGAAGTGTAAAAATAAGGAGAATCCATGCTATTATTTCTAAGTTTTTAAGCTCCTGCAGCTTTATAGAGCCCTCTAGTTCATACTGCTTTACGACCTTATCTAAATCTACTAAGAGTTGATCTGCTTTAAAGTCTATCTCATAAATAATACTCTCAACTTCCTCCAAGTTTTTAAACCTGCTCAATCTCTCTGCCATCTTTACATACTCATCCACTCTTTTTTTCAGATCATACTTCTTAAAATAGATATCATGTATTGTTTTTGAGAGAATCATTTTGTTACCATCAGGAAATTCTCCTGTAGACAAAATTTTATTTGACTCCTTCATCTCTTTAGCATTGCTCAATAATTTTTGTATTAAAAAATCTGGTTTATATATAGCATGTTGATGATTTTCAAGACTATCATGTATTAGGTGAGCATCAAGGGCAATACTTTTACTTAGCATTCTCTGTTTTCCAGATATATTTACTATATATATTGTTGCACTAGACTCTTCTAAGAATTTATAAAGTACATAAAAAGAACTCGTTGCAAGTATAGCAATAATAAAAAGTGCACCTAGGTATTGTAAAGTGAGTTTTGTTTCTAAATCTTTTATTTTCATATCTCTTTTCTTTAGGTTTAAGTCTATTATGCCATTATATCAAATCAAACTAATAGTCACTCCAAAATTACTAAACATCAACCAATTTTACCTCATCTGCTAAACAGTAGCAGATAATTCCCCTCACACTTTTTCCACTTATCTCTTGTATCGCTTTAGTGTATCCACGAACCTGCTTAATATGATGTTCGCTAAAACTGAGTGAAGATTTGTAGTCTATAACGACATACGAACCATCCTCTTTTTCTACTAATAGGTCTATGTATCGTAGTTTCTTTTTGTAACGTAGGGCTTTTTCTCTATAGCACTTACCTTTGATAAGTTCTCTCACTCCATCACAAAGAAGAAATAATTCTACTCTTTTAGAGATATCCTCTATCTCTGACTTTTCTAAACGAGAGCCATATTTATTAATCATCATATTTTTTGCATTACTTATCGCATCTAATCTAAACTCACTCATCATCTCTAGCATATAATGCAGGGCAATACCAAAGTTGATAGCCTTCAGGTCTCCATCTATCTCATTTTCTAAGGCTAAAATATCACTCTGGGTACCATAATAGAGCTCTTTATACTCAATAGCTTGGAGTCTCTGCACTTGTACTTTTTCTCTTGTACTCACTTGCATCTCTCCATAACTTGCCACTTCAAGGTCAAGCAGATCAAAACTAGACTTTTCAGATTTTTTGATGATAATGAGATTCTCTCTCGCTCTCGTAAACGCAACATACAGAGCATTTAAGCTATCTTCTTTTACAAGTTGCTTCTCTTTTTCTAAAGCTCTCTCATACTCTATATCAATGCTATCTCTATTTTTAGTTCTAAGATAAACGCTAGAGAGTGAAATACCGTCATAGTTGTAAATGATACTATCGCTTGAAACATTTGGGCGTTTAAGAGAGTCCATCACTATGACATTTTCATACTCTAAACCTTTTGACTTATGAATAGTCAAAACTCGCACACCGCTAATGTCTGATGAAGCAGCAGCAGTGTCTAGTCGCTCATACTCAAAAAGTAGTGCTTCTACATCTGAGTAACGAGCTACAACATTTAGAAAACGCACCAAGTGAAAGTCATCACTACAGAGTTTATACCTGTCTATCGCTTTTTTTACTACCTCTAAGAGTTTTGTTTTATTAAAGTCAACTCTATTTATTTTAACAGGCTCTTGATCTATAAGGGCGAAAAAATTACGTCTATATATCTCTTCGTTGAAGTACAGGAACTTGAGGTACTCTAAAATTGCCTTGACACTTTTTTGGTTGATGAGTTTTGTAGTTGTCTCTGTTACGACCTCTATATTTTCATCTAAAAGAGCATTTTTTATAGCCTCTCCATCTCCATTTGTCGCACAAAGTATGGCAATACTATTACTATCAGCACCCAATGAAAGCAGTTTTTTCACTTGCTGTATCGCTTCTTCTAAAGGTGCATCATTTTGTATAACTTCTACATAACCACAATCAGCACCACTTCGCACTAACTGGTTAGAGTAGTTTTTTATCTTTGTAACAAACGAACGGTTGACAAACTCTATGACCTCTTTTTGTGAGCGGTAGTTTGTCAAAAGTTTTTGCACCTCAGTCTCATTTTGTTCTACTACAGCACCAAAGAGAGCTGAAACGCCACCACGAAATCTATAGATAGACTGCTTCACATCTCCAACAAAGAAAAAACTTCCATTCTCAAATATACCGCTTCCAGAAGTTATCTCCTCTATGAGTGGTTTGAGTATCTCGTACTGCGTTATGCTTGTGTCTTGAAACTCATCGAGTAGCATATGTTCTATTTTAGAATCGAGTCTAAAGTAAAGAAACTCACTATCATCGAGTTTATGTAAAATAGTATGCACCAGAGAAGTTACATCTGAAAATGAGAGTTCACTATCCTCCATATAGAGTGCTTTTTTCGCTTTTTGATAGATCTCAACTAAAGAAGAGAGTGCATAAAAGAAGTTCTGCTCTTTTGCTTTATGGTACCCTTTTATAGCCTCTTGAATAGTATGAAGATTTTGGTTCATCTCAAGAGTAAAACATTTTTTAAAGACCCAGTACTCCAGTGACTCTTTTACTATCCATGACTTAGCAAGTAAGTCATCGAAGTTCTCTGCATTTACTGCTTTTATGAGTGATGCAGATGCTCCCTTACAGTTACTCACAATAGCTTGCAGGTTAGAGAGTGCTAGCATTGCTTCTTTTTCAAAGCTTTCTGTAGAAGTTTGCAAAAATCTTATGTGTGAGAGTTCCTCTTTTTTAAGATAAAAAGCATCTAAAAGAGTAAATATATCCGTCACTCTCTTTTTTGACTCTAAAGAGAGGTTTATAAGCATCTCGCGTTTACCTGCGACACTCACCTCTTTTAAAAATCTCTCTAAAAGTTTTTGCTCGTGTTGTGCGGCAAAAGTGGAGAAGTCTGGCATAAGTGAAGCATAGAGAGAAAATTTTCGTAAAATATGAGTAAAAAAACTATCTATCGTCATAATCTTCGTGTGTGCGTTTAGAAACTTGGTTAAAATCTCATCTCTATGTTCTAAAAGATACTCCACTGAAAGCTCAGTAACTTTTGCTATCTCAAAACGCTCATCTCTTAACTCTAACTCTTCTAAAGTCTCAACAACCCGCTCACTCATCTCATGTGCGGCTTTGTTTGTAAAGGTGAGTGCTAAAATCTTTGTAGGATCAGCACCCGTAAAAAGTAGAGAGAGATAACGTACAACAAGCATAAAAGTCTTTCCACTTCCTGCACTTGCTTCATAGGCAAGATTATTTTTAAACATTTTTTTCCTATTCTTTGGTATAATTCCATTTATGAAACTAAAGTTTTTCAAAAATTATTTTAGCATTATTTTTGTTGTTGCAACACTTATGGGTGTGTTTCACCATCATGATAATCTACAAACTCACAACGACTGTCAAATATGTACTATCCAATCGAGCATCGCTGATGCAGATATTCCACTTGAAAATTTTTACCTTACTTCTTTAAGCAATATTTCGGAATCAACAATCACTCCACTTTTTTCTCTTATCCAAAAAGAGAAAACTCATTCCATACAAGCTAGAGCACCCCCTTTTATCTCCTAATACTTTTAAATCACAACTACAATAATACTTATCAACGGAGATAAAAATGACAAAAATCATTCCTCTCTCTATGCTTTTTACACTATCACTTATGGCAGATGCCACACTTGAGAGTATACAAAAAGAGCTAGAGACACAAAAACAAAAAACAGCGACACTCGAGTCCCAAGTCAAGGCACTCTCAAGTGCTTCAACAAACCAAAGTGCAAGTTTTTCACAAAATGCCTACCTGCCTGACATCGCATTTATACTCGACATGTCAGCTGTAACACGCGATGTAAATAACAGTGCTTATAATAAATATGCTATCCCTGGTTTTATGGATAGCACTGATACAGAAATTCTCTTTAATCCAAACCGTGGATTTAATCTCAACTATGCAGAAGTTGCTCTGCACTCTACTGTTAATCCATATTTTGATGCCTTTGCTGTATTTCACTTACAAAATAATGTCTTTGAGATAGAAGAGGCTTATGTTATTACAAGGGCTTTACCTATGGGTCTAAGAGTAAAAGCAGGAAAATTTCGTAGTAACTTTGGACGTTTAAATAAAAAGCACCACCACTCTTGGCACTTTGACTCTCAAGCCCTTATATATGAAGCCCTCTTTGGACCTGATTCACTTAAAGACCCTGGTTTGCAGCTCCAATGGATAGCACCAACTGATACTTATCTCATGTTAGGCCTTGAAGTTATGCAAGGAAATAATGCGCAAAGTTTTGGCTACTCTGAAAATGCGAATCTTCTTGTTACATATCTTAAATCCAGTATAGATATAGGTGAAAACATCTCTATGCTTGGTGGTGTGAGTTATGCAAAGGGAAAAAATGCAAGTGCCAATCAAACTGATATCTACGGTATAGACTTTACACTCAGAAATCAGTTTGATTCATATAGCTCACTTATCTGGCAAAGTGAGTATCTTCAAAGGGAGAAGCATTTAGATACTTCTACAGACAAACAGGATGGGTTTTATAGTGAACTCATTTACGAGTATAACAATAACTACTCAGGAGGAGTTCGTTACGATAGCATAACAAAGAATGAAACTGACCTCTCAGCTTACAGTGGTGTAGATACAGATAATCTCAATAGATATACAGTGATGTTTGAGTATAAACCCTTTGAAATGTCACGCCTGCGTTTAAGTTACACCTATGATAGAAGTAAGATAATATCGGATGAGAGACGCAGTATCAATGAAGTCATGTTAAGTCTTAACATAGCAGCTGGTGCCCATAGTGCACACGATTATTAGGAGAAAAATATGAAAAAAATTATACTCAGTTTAATGCTTGGAGTAAGTGTGCTCTTTGCAAACATAAATGTAGACACTACCTACTCGACTTTTGGTGCTATTGTAAAAAGGATAGGGACAGAGCATGTAAATGTTACAGTCCTTGGTTCAAGTAAGTATGACCCACATTTTATCGTACCAAAACCTTCGCTTTTAGCAAAACTTCGCCGTGCAGACCTTCTTATCATTAATGGAGGAGGTTTAGAAATTGGCTGGTTACCGCCTCTACTTCGTAGTGCAAACAATGCAAAAATCCAAAATGGAGCCAAAGGTTTTTTAGATATTTCCCATTTCATACCTATGATAGATGTTCCTGTTTCAGTCTCTCGTGCCTTTGGTGATGTTCATGCACAAGGAAATCCACACTACTCTACTGATCCCCATCAGGTACCAATAATTGCAAAAGCGATTCTGAATAAACTCAAGCAAATTGATACGCATAATGCAAGTGACTATGATAAAAACTACCAAATTTTCATAAAAGAGTGGCAAACATATCTCACTCTCTTTGATACAAAAATGCAAGAGTGTAGTACAAAGAAAGTTGTGCAATACCATGAACTCTTTAACTATTTTCTCAACCGTTACAATATCAAAAGTTATGGCAACATCGAACCTCTTCCCGGTGTTGCACCTAGTTCAAGACACACTATAGAACTTATAAGAATGATGCAAAAAGAAGGGATAAGAACAGTACTCCAAGATGTTTACCATGAGAAAAAATCCGCTGCTTTCATAGCAGATAAAACAGGTGCAAGAGTAGCAACTCTACCACATGATCTTGGTGCTTTAAAAGAGAGTGATACTTTAGAAAGCTTTTATAACACTATTGCGAAGCAGATATGTCACTAATAGAGCTACTTTGGCCTGCGTTTGTACTTGCAATTGCCCTTGTCTTTATCCATAGTGTTTTTGGCTTAGAGATAATTAAACGCGGGGTTATTTTTACAGACCTTGCTATTGGACAGATTGCAGCCATTGGTATGGCTGTGAGTGTTGCATTGATGGATGGAGCTTATCAGAGTAGCATGACATTTGCTTTTGCAGTTTTAGCCGCACTTATCATCACATGGGCAAGTAAAAGAGTAGAGAAGATAGAAGCTTTTATAGGTCTTTTGTATGCACTTGGTATATCGAGTATCATGCTCATCCTTGCACAATCTTCTGAAGGAACAGAACTTTTCTCAAAACTAAGTGCAGCAGATATACTCTTTACTTCAAAAGATGAGTTATACAGTAGTTTAGTGCTTTATGGAGTTATTGGTTTCATTATGTTTACTCTTTATCCGCGTTTAAGTGGACTTAAAAAAGAGTTACTCTTTTTTATGATGCTCGCCCTTACTGTTACATCTTCTGTACAGTCTGCTGGTGTTTTAGTTGTTTTTGCTTTACTTATCGCACCTTCGTATGCAGGACTATCACAAAAGAGATTTCACCCATTTGTTTTTGCAACACTTTTTGGCTCCTTGTCAATACTCGTAGCTCTTATCGCTTCTTACTATCTTGACTTGCCTACTGGTTATGCCATCATTTTTGTAAGTGTATTTACTTCACTTGTACTTGTTGTCTTTTCTAGTTTTAGGGCAGTCCGCTAATCACGACCACACATTACAGAGTAGTCACAGTATTTGCACTGCGCCAAATCTTCGCAAAGAGTAAAGTCTATATGCTCGACTTGAAGCAAGTCTTTTATGTGAGACTGTAGTATCTCTAGCTTTTCGTTTAAAAATGCTTCAGGTACTATTTCACACTCTTTTAAGTCATAAAATGCACA
>DQSP01000098.1 GCA_015663215.1 Sulfurimonas sp. | reverse complement strand
GCAAATAAGTATAGGTTTGAGATACTACTTCGCTCTGAGAAAAGTACCTCTATCATACAAGCGGTAAATGCTACAAAAGTAACACTAGCAGAGGTTGATATGGATCCTATTGAGTTTGGATAAAACTAGTTATTATCAAACCACCAGTAAAACGCCATGATAAGGCCAGGTGTTTTTTGGTAGGACTCATTAAACATAAAGGCTTTAGCTTCTTTGAGTGGAAGATAAACTACTTCTATATTTTCCTCTTCTAAGCCACCCCCTGCATTAACAATCATACTATCATTTATCTCAGCATAGTAGAGAGTTTGTTGTGCTCCTGATATGCCTACACTTGTGTAGTATGAGGTGACTTTTGTGATTTTCTCTATTGGTATATCGTAGCCACACTCTTCAAGTGCCTCTTCTCTTGCTATATCTTTGTCACTGATGTTTTTGTCGATGATGCCAGCACAGAGTTCGTATGTATCACCATTAGTTTTGTTGGCATTAAGTACGGGAGGGCGAAACTGTTTCACTAAAACAAAAGAGTCTCTGTCATGGTTATAAAGTAGTATGCTCACAGCATCATGAGAGATAACAGCTTCCCATATTTTCACAGCACCTTTTTGCTCATAAGTGATAGTGATAGGTTTTACAAAGTTTGGGTTTACTTGGGGTTCTACTTTTATGATTTTAGCCATCTGTTTTACATCCTAGTGAGTGAATATAGCACTTACTGGTAAACTCTTTTTTTCTCACAAAAGGTGTTTGATTATTCAGATGTAGTGCTATACTCTCATCATAATTTTTTTGTAGTTTCAAGAAGGCTTTTTTCTCTTTACCTTTGAGCTTTTTAGTGGTTACTTGAACAACACGAAGTGGGTTTATAGCTCGACCGCGTTTACGAAGCTCAAAGTGTAAGTGCGGACCAGTTGAGCGACCGGTTGTTCCAACATAGCCTATAGTCTGCCCTTTTTTGACATACTTTCCTCTTCGTATACCTCGGCGAAAAGATTTCATATGTGCATATCGTGTCTCATATCCATCGGCATGTTTTATCTTGATAAGATTTCCATAACTACCCAAACGCCCAGCATAGCTAATACGACCAGACCCAGCTGCAACGATAGGAGTTCCACGTCTTGCGGCATAATCCATACCTAAGTGAGCTTTCCATTTATGTAAAACAGGATGCCATCTGCGTTTGGTAAAGTATGAAGAGATTCTCGCCCCACGAACTGGGCGAGCAAGTAAAAAACCTTCAACCTCATGACCTTTTTCATCATAGTATCTACCATCATCATTGAGATAGATATAGTGCTTCTTGTGTCGCATCTCTATCATCGCGACATGTAAGATAGGCATAGAAAAGACTTCACCTAAACGGTACTTCTGCTCATAAATCATAACAAGGTCATCGCCAGCTCTTATGTCATTTTTGAAGTTGAGAGAGTTTCTAAAGTTTGCTGTAAATATTTGAGCCAGTTTTTTGCTACCTGTGTATTTCATAATTGTATAATTTGGAGAGCTTACTATTTTTGTAGCAAAGGCTTCTATCTTTGTAGTGCTTATAATGGGTATAGCCTCAAATTTATAACTAGCATCCTCCTTGTAAATATGAATCTGAAGCTCATCATTAAGGGGGAGTAAAACCTGTTCTATACTTTTGTTAGCATCACGAAGTATCTGATAGTGCATGCCTGAACGCATCTCTTCTGTTAAACGCTGATCATCTTTGTCAAGATTATAATACAGAGGGCGAATGGGTAGTGAGTTTTTCTCTAAAAAAACTAAAAATGTCTCACCATTGAGCCAACGATAGCGCTCTACTTCAGAAGAAAATAGATTTGTGATTAAGAGTAAAAAAAAGAAAATTCGTATCAAATAACTAAGCCTAATATAAAAATTGTAAAACATTATCAAATTTTTGCTTAGTCTGAGGTTTGTTTGATATAATCGCATATAAATAAAAATTAAAGAAGCAATATGAAACATATATTTATACTACTATTTTTAGTACTTGGCCTAAATGCTACAATGATAAAAACCACTTTACTCTCTGTGGATTATAATAAAAATATAGCGACTGTTAAGCTTGATAGAGTTGATGTAGGAGTGAGTGGGTTCTTAGTTCATACAATAGCTCAAAACCATACGAGTATCTTGCAAAATGTACATGTAATCTCTTATGATAAAGATACAAAAATAGCTACACTAGCGATGAATGAGTTTAATGCTCTACACAATAATGCCCTGCCAAGTGGAAAATGGAAGGCTGTTGTAGGTGACAAGGTTGAGTTGGCCTTTGGATACTCGCGTTCGATGTTGATAGCTCCTAGTGAAGAGATTTACCACCGTATCACTAAAAGTGTTCAAACGCAGTGGGTTCATATTGATATATTTGCAACGATTATCTCTTACAGTGGACACCCAACACCACTCAAAGAAGACTTTGATGCCATGAATGTAGCGAGCAGTGTAGGGCTTCTATTTATCTACTTAGATAAAAAACTCTATACTGTTGATATTAAATCATTTGTGATTTTAAGTATCAGTGATGCACCCTTAGTTCAAGATACATTAAAACTTCCTTTTTACTCAAGAGTTCCTAAAATAAACTCAAACTGGTGGGGAGAGGGTAGTAGTGAGCTTGAAGTATACGAGCCTTATTATTTTGGACTTTTAAAAGAGTACAATCCTAACAATAAAGAACTTTTAGAAAATATTAAAAAATTTGAAGCAAAGGATATAAAAAATGATTGATGCTAAACATCTTAAACACTTTACATCTATAGTCGGTGATGATAATATTTACAGTGATAAAGCACACTTAATCGCTTACTCATATGATGCAACTCGTACAAAGTTTGAGCCTGATGCAGTAATATTTCCTCGTCATGAAGATGATATTTCAGCGATACTCAAGTACTGTAATGAACACAAAATAGTTATAGTTCCTCGTGGGGCAGGTTCTGGTTTTACGGGTGGAGCACTTCCAAGTTCAGGTGGAATAGTGCTTGGTTTTGAAAAACATATGAACAAAATTCTTGAGATAGATATGAAAAACATGGTAGCCATAGTGCAACCTGGTCTTATAAATATGGACTTACAACATGCTGTAGAAGCTGTTGGTCTTTTTTATCCACCAGACCCAGCGAGTCAGGATTATTCGACTATTGGTGGAAATGTAAGTGAAAATGCAGGTGGTATGCGTGCTGCAAAGTACGGAATCACT
>DQSP01000197.1 GCA_015663215.1 Sulfurimonas sp. | reverse complement strand
GACTCCTTAAGTGAAGATGGACGCACAGCATGGCTTGAAAATATTAAGATAATGCGGGCCTATTATTATCAGTATGTTATCAATCAAAATGCTTACGAAGCCGCGCTAGAAGCTCTTGGTGATGAGATTCATGATGGGCATATTAAAGAGATACGAGTACCTATGTTTAAAAACTATGGTGCAGTATTAGCCGACTTGGTTGGAGTTTTAGAAAAAAGAAAAGCACCAATAGACTCGGAGATGATAATAGAGCAGACTGATGAAGGAATAGTTGGAATACTTCTTGTAACTCATAATTAAGCTGTTATAATTACACATGTCTAAAAAAAATAAGAAAAACAGTAAAATAAATAAGAAAATTCGTGAGTACTTCGGTAATGATCCTTTTGATGTGGGGATAGAGCGAGTAGGCTCTGAGACTCTGAGTGAACTCTTTAATGCACTTGGTCTTTATGACATCGAGCATAATAAAAAGCTGATGATAAAAACCATACGTATGATATGGTCTGAAGCTGATGGTGGTTACCGTCCTGATATTTTAAAGTTTTTTGAGAACAATGGTGAAGTTTACAGGGGTGAGAAACAAGAGCTACCCTCTTATGATAGAGATGGGAAGATAGAGATGCTACTTTCTGAACTTGATGTGAGCCCTGAAGAATCTTTAGAACTTTACACTGCGTTTGCAAGCATAAGAAGTAAAAAAATCACTATAGAAAAGATGGAGTCAAAACTTCGCCATATTCGTTACGAGACTAAACGCGAGGAGTTGGAGAGAGAACTTGAAGGACACTTTGATATAGATGAGAGTTTTGAGTTTAACGCTTCTTTGACTTACTGCGTTTATGGACAAACTTTTCATAAAATCCTTACTTTAAACACTAAACCCTACTCTTATGAAGAACTCGATGTATTAGAAGTTGAGGAGATAGTAAAAAAGATAGGGGATGATAAGCTTAGTACAGTTGCAAAAAAACAAGAACAGATTGACAAGTTTATAAAGTCTATACGAGTACCACATGCTTATCTTACTACTGATGAGATTGTTACTGCGTTTCGAGCGAGTCCTCCAAAGTCTAAACTTCATTTTCCTCTTATAGGGGCTAAAGTTCTTAAAAAAATTGTAGCGAACAAACTAGACTTTGCGATCATTGAGCTACATGATGAAGAGGTATTTATCAAAATAGAAGAGAGTTATACTCTTCCTCATTCCCAAACTAAACTCTATTATAATTTAGAACTGCACATCGAACTTGATGGGCTACTTGAGGAGATATGGAGTTCGCAACGCTTTAACTTTGATGCTCTGCATGAAGAGGTAAAAAAAGAGCATGAAGAAGAGTTCGTTGTAGAACTCAGTGATCTCATAGCAGAGTGTAAAAAATATGCCCTTCTTTTAAACCTAAGTGATGAAGAACTGCATGAAAAAGTGTATGAGTTTTTACTAGACTTGATGCCGCACTCTTTAAACCTGACTCCTAAAATAAAGAAAAAAATTATTCGTCGTTTTGTGCACTCTATCTCTGACTTACTTATAAAAAAACAAAGACAAGAACTCTTGGCTCGTACTATTCGTGACTTTAAAAACCTCTTTCCTATGGCTAGAGAGATGCGAAGAAAATTAGTTCTGCACATTGGTCCTACAAACAGTGGAAAGACTTATGCCGCGATGCAACAACTGAGAAATGCAGATACCGGTTACTATCTTGCACCCCTGCGTTTACTTGCGCTTGAAGGCTATGAGGGTTTAAAATCTAATGGCATAGAATCTTCACTCATAACAGGAGAAGAGCAGATACTAGACGATGAAGCGACTCACATAAGTTCAACCATAGAGATGATGAACTATGAGGTTGATGTTGATGTTTGTGTCATCGATGAGGTGCAGATGATAGATGACCGTGACCGTGGTTGGGCATGGGCAAATGCTATCATTGGGGCACCTGCAAAAGAGATTATCATGACAGGTTCTAGCAATGCTAAAGAGGCAATTATTGCTTTAGCAGACTATCTAGGAGAAGAGTTAGAAATCATAGAGTTTGAGCGTAAAAATCCTCTAACACTACTTGAAGAACCAACAAATGTTGAAGATGTACAAAAAGGCACCGCCATCATCGCGTTTAGCCGTAAAGAAGTGCTGCGTTTAAAACAAAACTTCTCAAAAAACTTTAGTGTGAGTGTAGTGTATGGAAACCTCTCTCCTGAAGTAAGGCGTGAAGAAGCACGGCGTTTTCGTGAGGGTGAAACTGAGATAATGATAGCGACAGATGCCATAGCTATGGGTATGAACTTACCCATACAAACTATACTTTTTTCAAAAGCTGAAAAGTACGATGGTATAACAACTAGAAATCTTTTCCCATCAGAAGTACACCAAATATCAGGTCGTGCTGGAAGATATGGACTAAGTGAAGAGGGCTTTGTTGGAGCACTGAATCCAGAAGCTCTAAAAATTGTAAAGAAAAACTTTTATAAAGAAGCAAAAACTATCACTATACCTTTTAAAGTGATGGCAAACTTAGAACACATCAAACTTGTGGCAAAGATATTAGAAGAGAACTCCCTTGAAGTGATACTAAGCTTTTTTGTGAAAAACATGGAGTTTAATGGTCCTTTTTATGCCTCTTCTCTTGAAGATATGCTGGAGGCTTCTAAAATAGTAGATGCTTATGACTTAGATATAGCTACGAAGTATAACCTTGCTTGTGCCCCACTTACTTTGAAATCTCCTTATATTATAGAGGCTTTCGAGTCTTACTTACATGCCCTTGAACAAAAGCAGAGTGTACATTACATCCATCCAACACTTAACGGTAAGTATGCTCGAACAACTGATGAACTACTTCGTGCTGAAGATATGGTAAAGGAGATTTCTCTGTATCTCTGGCTTGCTTATAGGTTTGATGAGTTTTTTATAGATGAGAAAAAAGCGAGGGATTATAGAGGAGTTTTAAACCGTTATATAGAACAGACTCTGCATCAAACGCAGCTAGCACAGATGTGTAAACTCTGCTCTGCTCCTCTTCCAATGAACTCAAAGTATGCAATATGTCAAAGATGTTTTAAAAAGAACTATACCCATCAAGCAAATAGAGGAAAAACTAAGAGACGTAGAACTTAGGTTTTTTTTAACTAAAACTAACTATAATACCATTATAAAATAACATTGGATAATACATATGATAACAACTAACGACCTAAAAGCAAAAATTATAGAAGGTTTAAACCTTGAGGAAATCACAACGGATGATATAGAAGATGATATGGCACTTTTTGGTGATGATGGTCTAGGACTTGACTCTGTTGATGCAATAGAATTAACGTTAGTTATAGAAAAACAGTTTGGTGTGAAGATAACAAACATGGCAGAAGCAGAAGAGATATTTGCAAACGCTACTTCTCTTACAGCTTACATAAACGAGCAACAAAAATAAAAATGGGGGAACTCTCACTTCCTCATCTAGCCCCTATACGATTTGCACAAACTGTTCTCTCTAGTGAAGATAACACAGTGCGCGTAACCCTTGTGTTTGATGAACTTCCTAGCTTAGGCATGATGGTAGAAGCAGCAGCACAGGCAAGTGCTTCTTTTTCTGATGGAAGTAAAATGGGTGGGTTTTTGGTTAGTTTGAAAAATATAAAACTTTTAGCAAAACCGACGATTCTCTTTCTGGAAGTATCACTAGTAAAAGAGCATGATTTAGGAAGTATGAGTTTGTTTGGTTTTGTGGTTTGGGAGGGAACAAAAGAGCTCGTAAATGGCTCTTTTGTTATTGCAAAATCTTAAGTTCCTTTACTAGTCTTTAAGAAACAGAACCGTCAATTTTACTTACTTTTCCATCTTTAAAGTGAACAAGAGCAGTTATAAATCTATTTCTCCAGTACTTCCATGTATTAGCTTCAATACCTTTAGTCATATGAAATGGCGGATACCCACGTGCTAAAAGAACACTGTTTTTAGTCATACCAAGAGCAACTGCACCATTTAAAATATTAGTTTTAGTGGCAGGTGACAAGCCTTCAAGAGAAACTTTTTTGTCACTAAAGAGTCGTTCAATCATAGCATTTACATCAACTCTAGTATATTTAGTAAATACTTCATACTTTATGTTTTGCCCATCATAGTTAAAAACAATAACTTTTGCATTTACAGATACAATAGTAACTTCAGAGTTTACTGGTATATGCATACCTGTTGCATAATTCGTACCGAT
>DQSP01000167.1 GCA_015663215.1 Sulfurimonas sp. | reverse complement strand
CCTATAAGGGAGAAGTAGCTGACCTTACAGATATGCAAGATGCCATCGTATCAGCTGCAAACTTTTTGCATCAAAAAGCCGAATTTAATGAACTAATAAATTGGGATACGATGCCAGATATCCCTCAGATAGAAGCTTTATGGTATGAGTATGATTATGCTACGAAAGATGCTTCATTTGTCTATGAGGTAAACAAAAGTGGTAAAGTTTATAACTGCTTTACAAAAGGTAAACCTAAACTAGCAAAAATGAGAGAGTACACAAAAAAGATTATGCGTTATAACAACTCATCAAACTATGGTGTTGGAGTTATGCGACTCGCTTATGAGGCTCACTACTATCTTTAAAGACACTCTTTAAGCATCTAAAAGAAGGACAAGTTCTAAACTACCACTGATGTAGTTGGCTAAAAATGTAAGTATCTCTAAATCTTTTGCATCAAAATCAAATCTTGTCTTGTTGAGCAGTTGCATTACACCCATTACCTCGCGTTTAGAGTTAAATATCGGGATAGTAAGCATATTTTGTGTGATAAAACCACTTTTTTTATCTATGTTTGGTAAAAATCTTGAGTCTTCATAAGGAGCATTGACAATTTGCCCCTCTTTTTTCATATAAGTATCGCCCACTATACCCGAGTCTAAGCCTATCACTATTCGACCTATACCATTGTTTAGTTTTGTCCAAAGCATGTTAGCTTCGTTATCTACGATAAAGATAGAACAACGCTCTGCATGTGAGAGTCTTTTTGCTTCTTCACCTATCAGGTCAAGAGCATTCTCCATATTATCAAGTGAAGCTAACTTTTTACCAAACGAGGCTATTTCGTTAAATTTTTTCACTTATGCTTCTCGTTTAAATTGTTCTTTCTCACTGAGGTAAACATCTGTTAATTCTAAAAATCCACTAATATAGTGTGCAAAAAATATCATGAATTTTTTATCTTCTTCATCAAAATCACCGCTTTTGTTGATTAATTGTAAAACCCCAAGGACATGATGTTTTGAACTGAATATGGGAGCTGTGATGACATTTTTTGTCTCAAAGCCTGTCTCTTTATCTACATCTGATAAAAAGTCTGGATGAGTATATGGGTCATTTGTCATTATAGGTTTTTTCTCTCTAAGTGTGACGCCTACAAGTCCCTTATCTGATGGTACGATTATCTTCTCCACACCATCCGCAAGAGTTGTCCATAACTCTTGGTTTTTGGCATCATTAATAAAAATAGAACAACGTTGTGCCCCTATAACACTTTTAGCATAAACAGGGATAAGTGGTAAACCTTCAGAGAGTGTTTTTTTCTCAAGCAACTCTCTTCCGAAATTTGCGAGTGAATGGTAAGTGTTAGCATATTTCATTGTAAAAATTTCCTTATAGCTTCATTCTTTCAATTATTTTAGAACTATTATAGTGTAAAATACTAATAAAATAAAGGAATTTTTATGAAAATAACAATCTGGCACAATCCTCGATGTTCAAAATCTCGTGAGGCAGTCAATACAGTAGAAGAAAGTACTTGTGAAACTGAAGTAGTAAAGTATTTAGATGAGCAGCTTACTAAAGAAACTATGACAAAAATGATGAAGATGCTAGGCTTTAAAAGTGCAAGAGAGTGGATGAGAACAGGCGAAGCTGTTTACAAAGAGCTTGATTTAAAAAATGTTACAGATGAAGATACTCTCATTGAAGCGATGATTCAAAACCCTAAACTCATTCAACGTCCTGTTCTCATAAAAGGTAACAAAGCAATTATTGGTCGTCCTGCTGAAACTATCCCAGCATTCATCAAAGAATAATCTTTAGAGCTTTTCTATAACCACCCCGTTATCTTTGATAAACTTTGAGATAACAGCCGAATGAGTATGTTCATACTCTTTGGCATATACTATGCGTTTTATCCCACTCGCTATGACATTTTTTGAGCATTCGCTACAAGGTTCTAATGTTACATAGATAGTTGCCCCATTTATACTTATACCCTCTCGAGCTGCCCAGATGATAGCATTCATCTCTGCATGAATTTCATATGTTTTACTCCACTCATGATGCTCAGTTGTATACTCATTGTCCCAATGATCACAACAGTTGGTAAAGCCTGCTGGTGTTCCATTGTACCCTGTACTAAGTATGCGACCATCTTTTACGATGACTGCACCCACTTGTTTACTAACACACTTTGAAGCACTCGCTATCTCAGTAGCAATATTTATAAAGTTTGCATCACTAAGCATCTAGTTTACTTTTCGTATGACATTGATGTCCGCATTATGTCTAAGTCGCGCAAAGTAGTCACTTAAAACTTGCTCGCGTTTTTCAAACATAATAGAATTTACTATCTGAGTTCTTACACTTGAGAGTCCACCTTGTTTAGCAGACTCTATCTCTTTGATATAAAAGCTCATAAAGCCACCTTTACCATTTGGTATGACATTTGTAAAACTGTTAAGTGCAGTTCTCTCAAGAAGTGAAGCTAGTTCAGGAGATATTTTGTCATAAGGCAAAAGTTGTTCATTTGTTCTGATTTTAGGTGAATAAAACATAGGATTGTCTACTTTTGTTTGTAGCTCATTTTTATCATCCCCGTCATATATGATAACCGTAAATGAAGCTGGATGCTTATATGTATCTTTATGCATTTCATAATAATCTTCACACTCTGAGTCACTTGGTTCACTCAAAAATGAGTAAGCGATAGCTTGATAGAGTTTTTGCGAAAGTAGCTTCTGCGTTGTTTTAGCTTTTAACTCCATTGAATCCATACCATTTGACTCTCTTACAGCATCATAAAAATCACTTATACTCATGTTGTTTCTCGCTGCTAGTTTTTTAATGTCGTCATAGACTTCAGAAGAAGTAACAGTTATCTTTCTATCATCTATCTCCACCTCTTCAAGTTTTTGACGGATTAAAACATCTGCGGCTCTTTTTGCACTCAGTTTTGAGGTTTCCATCTCATGTTTTATATCTAAGAGTGTTATAGCCTTGTCTTTTACAACGATAGCCACACCATTGTAAACCTCCGCATGTAAAAAAGTTGTTATAAGAAGAAGAAAGAGAGTTTTATACATATATATTCCATTTAAAAAGTTGTTCTGACATTTTATCTATAATTTACCAATAGACAGATAAATTTATCTACTCTTTAAGTTTATGGTGATATTCTTATGTAAACAATTTCACACTTGGGGAAGATTATGTTCAAAAAATCTGCTATTTTCATACTCTTTTTAAACTCATTTTTATATGGACAAGATAGCAGTTACGATGAACTATTTGAGCTCTCCCTTGAAGAGTTGATGAACATAGAAATAACTACAGTCTCTCAAGAAAAAGAAAAAATCTCCGACTCTTTAGCCATAGTCTCTGTTTTAACTGCAAAACAGCTCAAGGAAATGGGTGCTCTAACTCTTTATGAAGCCATTAGCTTTCTCCCTGGAGTCCAGCTTAACGAGACCTACACGGGCTATACAGTCCTTACTTTTCGTGGGATAAATCCAGGGCTTTACAACAACAAATCCCCCTTTATGATCAACGGACACCCACTCCATGAAAAACTCTTTGGCTCTTCGCATCTAGAATTTTATCCCACTTGAGATGGTTGAACGAATCGAGGTTGTTAGAAGTCCTGCCTCTGTACTCTACGGAACAAATGCCATCTCTGGTGTTGTAAATATCATCACAAAGCAAGGAGAAGAGAATGATAATGAAGTGCTTGTACGAGGAGGGAGTTTTAACCATGCTTATGGCAGTCTCTCTCTTCATAGTGCAAACATTAGCATGGGAGCCTCTTATCAAAATGATGATGGCTACTCCTTCTCAGGTACGCTAGATGAAGATAATCAACCAATAGATAAACCCTACCAAAATGACATAAAAAACATCTTTTTAGATGCCTATGGAGAAGAGTGGAGAGTGCAAGCAGCTTACTTTAGTTCACAAAAAGAAAAATTAGGTCTTGTCGCTACAAATGCAAGTGGAGGCATTAATGATTTTTCTTCTTTTTATATAGATGCAAATAAAATCTTTAAAATTGGCACTGGTGAACTTAAGCTTTGGGTACGATATGATCAAATGGACAAGAAGCTCAACACAGTCAATTTTCCTGCTAACCCTACAACAGTTACAAATTTAGTACAGAGATATAGCTCAGAGATACAATACAAAGATAAGCTAAGTAAAGATCTCTCCTATATAGTAGGTGGTGTTTATGAGTACGACATGACAGACCCTCTCCTTTTTGTAGACCAAACAGATGGTAGTATCCATCCCGCTAGCCCCTTTAAAGAAAAATACACTACAACAAATATCGCTCTTTACTCCCAAGTCCAGTATAAGATTTTAGATAACCTTAAAACAATTATAGGTCTACGTTATGAAGATAACAGTGACACAAAATCTAAACTCAACCCAAGAGTGGGCTTAAACTATCACTATAGCAAGGAAACAAACTTTAAACTCCTCTAT
>DQSP01000146.1 GCA_015663215.1 Sulfurimonas sp. | reverse complement strand
TTACTGGCACTTTATCACTTTTGGGGTAATCTTTATTATCTTTATTGCAGGTGCTATAGGTGCATTTAAACAAGATGATGCAAAGATAAAAGTTGGTATGTTTATATCTATAAGTATTGTATGCCTTTTTTTAGCTGGTTTTTCTGTGATAGTGGTAGATAAATATACTAAGGTTGTAAAACTCCATAAGCTCAAAAATAAACGCCTTTTGAGTACTGAACAAATCGTCTACACTGGTATAGTGAAAAATGAGGGTAAACATAAAATAGGAAAAGTTACTTTTGAGATAAAACTAGTCAATCGTGGTCATGCAACAGGAAATGTAAAAGGCGGTAACTTCTACAAAGCAAGTGGTTTTTTTGATTTTTTTACCAGTGGTTTTAACAAAGTCAGTAAACCTCAGTCTATTACAAAAGAGTTTACAGTTGCAACTGATCTAAAACCAGGTGCTGCAAAAGCTTTTAGAGTTTACTTTAGATACCCTCCATACTTTAGAAGTACAGCACAGTTTACTAAGGTTTGGGGTCATTAAACTTTTAGTATTTAAGGTTAACTTTTTTAAGTGCTTTATTAATATTTTTTACTTGAATATTTTTATTTCTACACCACTGAGGGGCAAGGAGTGAGTCATCATCTAAACCTGCTGTTATTCTTTGTACATGAACATTTGCTGGCTTCATCTCTATGGACTTTACTAAAACTTCAAGGTACTCTTCTTCACTTATAGGTGTGAACTCTCCACGGTTGTACTCATTTGCGAGTGCTGTGCGTTTGACTACATAAAGAGGATGATACTTTACAGAGTCTATACCCCATTCATAAGCAGCACGAGAAGTATTGAGCATCATCTCTTGTGTTTCGTCTGCTAAACCAAATATTAGGTGTCCACAGACATTTATACCCGCAGCTTTTGATTTTTTAATCCACTCTTCTACATTTGCACTATCATGACCACGATTTATCTTAATAAGTGTTTCATCATACACAGACTGAATACCAAACTCAAGCCATATCTCACTTGTCTTTGAGAGTTCTGCAAGATAGTCTAATGTCTCTTGTGTGATACTATCAGAACGAGTACCTATACTAAGTCCAACAACATTATCAAATGAAAGTGCTTTTTCATAAAGTGCTTTGAGTGTTTCAAAAGGAGCATAAGTGTTTGTAAACGACTGGAAGTACACAAGAAATTTCTCTGCTCCATACTCTTTTGCTTGGCGTTTAGATATAGCAGAGAACTGTTGTTCTAGTTGTAGGAGTTGTTTATCAAGATAAGGGTTCTCTTTTGACTCTAAGTTCAGGTGAAAACTTTTAAGTTCTTGGACAGTATCTGTACTTGCAGAAAAAGAGTCGTTTTCGCAAAATGTACAGCCACCTTTTGCAACTGTTCCATCTATGTTAGGACAAGTAAAACCAGAGATATTGATACCAACTTTATAAACCTTAGCATCAAACTTCTTTTTGAGATAACCACCGTATGTATATATCTGTTGCATTAAACGATGTATTTCCCTGTAAAACATGCTGTACAGTACTTCTCTTCACTAACAGTTGAGTTCACACTACGAAGGAGTGAGTTTTCATCTAGGTAAGCTAAAGAATCTGCTTCTATGTAGTCACATATCTCTTGGTTAGTCATATTTGCAGCGATGAGTTTGTCTTTACTTGGAGTATCTACACCATAAAAACAAGGATCAGTTGTTGGTGGAGATGAAACACGCATATGCACTTCATTTGCACCTGCTTCTTTGAGCATTCTGATGATACGGCGAGAAGTAGTCCCTCGAACGATAGAATCATCTACAACGATAACACGCTTACCTTTAATGACATCTATCATAGGAGAGAGTTTCATTTTTACCTTTAAGTCACGCATCTCTTGAGTTGGCTCTATGAAAGTACGACCGATGTAATGGTTTCTCATAATTCCCATCTCGTAAGGTATGCCACTCGCTTGAGCATAACCAATAGCTGCAGGAACGCCACCATCAGGAACAGGTATAACAACATCTGCTTCAATAGGATTTATATCTGCTAGCTCTCTGCCCATGTTTTTACGCATCTGATAGACTGACTGACCAAAAACAGTAGAGTCTGGACGAGCGAAGTAAACATACTCAAAGATACAGTGTTTAGGAGTAGACTCATATACTTTAATGCTTTGAGGTGCCTTATCTTTTTCAAATATAAGAAGTTCCCCAGGTTCAACGTCACGAACAAAAGTTGCACCTACAAGATCAAATGCACATGTTTCACTTGCCACGATATAACCACCATTTGGAAGGCGACCTAAACTAAGAGGACGAAAACCAAAACGGTCACGCATAGCGAACATTTTTGTTCTACTTAAAAAGACTAAAGAAAAAGCACCTTCGATTCTTTGAACTGCATCGATAATTCTATCTACAAGCTTTTTCTTTTCACTCTTTGCTATTAAATGGATAAGGTTTTCAGTATCCATAAATGTTTGAAAAATCGCACCTTTTTCTATAAGAGAGTTTCGTACTTCTTCTGCATTTGTAAGGTTACCATTATGAACAATAGCCATCTCGCCAAGGTCATAGCGAGCAAATACTGGTTGTGCATCGAGGATGGAGTCGTCTCCTGCAGTTGAGTAGCGAGTGTGACCTACAGCAGAAGTACCACTAAGAGTGGATAGTTTATCTTCATTGAAAACTCTCATAACAAGACCACGATCTTTAATAGTATGAAGTTTTTTTCCATCAGATGAACTGATACCGGCCGCTTCTTGACCACGATGTTGTAGAGAGTGTAGAGAAAAGTAAGCTAGTTTAGAAGCTTCTTCGTGTCCAAAAATTCCAACAACAGCACATTTTTCATTTATATCTTCGCGCAAAGTAAATCCTTGTCTAATATTAATGCAATTATACTCAAAATACCTATAAATAAAATGAAATTAATGATGTAGTCAAATTTTAAAGTGGAACTAATTTTGCTTAATTATTAAAAAACCATCCAAAAAGGTAGGACATATGAATATTGTATTGTGTAATAATCTCATTCTTATCACGACGGATTTTAAGACACTCAATACTCCTTGGATGAAAGAATTTTTAAATCATCACTCAAGAGGTATGCTCTTTTTACCCAAAGCTGTACTCGTATTTCGCAATGAAACACTAACTGAAGTAAGAGAAGAATTTCTGCTACAACTTAGCGAACATCATGCAAAAATACATGACTTTAACCATGAGTTTTTTCTCAAAAGTATGTTGAAATATGGCACACAGCCTATAAAGATAGAACTAGAAAAACTTCAAGAACCTGAAACTATAAAAGTGAATCTTTATGCTTATGATAAAGATACGGTGCTGATTTCATTAAATACACCTAACTCTTGGGTGTTGAACTATATGCGTTCACAATTAGAAGTATATATAGAAAGAGGTACAGACCTCTCGCTCGTTGTAGATGTCTCTGACTTTAAAGCAAAAGCACGGCTTGAGAGAGCACTTAACAAACGCCATATACTGCATTATGAGATACAGTACACTTATGACAATCACTTTATGTCTAAACTTTATAGTGATTTTGCGAGTTTTAGTTTTGGTGACTTGTGTAAAGATGAAGAGGATGAAAACACTCTCTTTTATACAGTGCTAGAGTGCCCAGTAGGTGCAAGTCAAGATGCTCTAAAGAAATCATACAAAAAACTCACTAAAGTATATCACCCAGATAAGATAATCCATGAAGCACCCCATATGGTAGAACACTATACTCAAAAATTTCAACTGCTTCAAGAAGCTTATACAGCTCTGAGAGTTGTTAGTTAGATAAAGTTCTCTATGAGCTTGTCTTTGGAACTACTTTTTACTAAAGCTTCAAAATCTTCTGAGCTATAAAGTGCAAGAGTTGTACTTTTTAACTGTTGTAGTTCTTTAGAAAACCCGCGTTTAGAGAAGAGAATGATTTGTGTAGGGGTGATGTCTAGTTTTACACACTTTTCACGAAGTTTATGTAACTCTTTTTTGTTGATGATGTGATTTGTCCATTTACATTCGCTTACATATATTTTTTCATCATCAGTTATGGTCAAAATATCTATTTCTAAATTTGCATCCCAATAACTTCCCGAGCTTACAATCTGTGCATCCCTAAGATTATAGTTGAGTAAAACTTCACTCAACTCTTCAAAGATTAAACTTGTATAGCTGTTTAAATGTTCTTGTATGCTAGAGAGTAACACATCATAATTTTTATTTTTTATATTTTTTATTTGTGGTGCTATGAAGTAGAACCAAAAACGCACAAAAGGATGTGCAAAGAGTACTTTATGAGAGATTCTATGTCTTGCATCACGGCGTTTGAGCTTTGCCTTTGGGTTTATATCTCTGGGGTGACGTTCGCGAGAGTATTCCATCTGTATGAGCCCAATATCTTGAAGGTAGTTAAGGGCTGCTCCTCCGTTTCCATTGTTGAGTCCAGCTCGATTAAAGGCAGAGAAAATTCTTCTATCACCTACTGCAAGTGCTTGAAGTAAGCGCTTGTGAGTGGGCTCTGTATCTATTAACTCTTGAATTTTTGCATTTAAAATGTCAAAATTTTCTAAAATTATCTCTTGGATAAGTTCGATTATGGGTTTAGAGGTATCTATATCCCATCCTAAACCACCAAAAACAGAAAAGTATGAGATCTGAATCTCCATATCATTTGGATAGTTACGAAAATAAAAGGAGCGAAACTGCTCAAGAAGTTTAGAGTTTGTCATAATATAGATTGTATCATAGAATAATATTTTAGAGGCGACAATTACATTTCACTTGCCCATTTTAATGTATCTATTCCATATTTTTCACGTAAAACCTGTGTATGCTCTGTTAGTTTTCTCATCTTCTGCTCTTCTTCAAATCCGATGAGAGAAAGCTCTTTTTTAGAATCCCTTGTAAAAGAGGAACAAGTTATACTGAGTCGTATAACTTTGAGTCTTTTTTGTGTGTCTGCTTCATTAAAAAGTTTTAAACACAAAGAGTCAAACTTTTTTTCTGTAAAGAGTTCAGCTAAAGAGATATTTTTATGAGAACTTTGACTCATTTCATAAGAGATACCTAAATGAAAAACAGTTGGTATGACATCTAACTTTAATATAGCAAACGCGAGGTGGCGTGCTAGGACATGAACTCTGCGTTTGAGCTCAACTCTATCATATAAAGAGTCAAAAGTACGGCTGATGCCGATAGACTTTCTTCTGTGAGTTGTTTTTATGGCTGCATCAACTTCACCGTTTATACGTTTGTATAGTTCTGAAGCATAAGGACTCCATGATTCTAAAGTACCTCTGCGTTTACGGATGTCACCAAGAGTATGGATTTGAGCACTGAGAAGTTTTTGTTTCATACTTTTTCCAATTCCTGCAAAATCTCCAACTTTAATTGGATTTACAAATGAGTCAAAATTATACTTGTCTATGACTTTGGAGCCAAAAGGTTTAGCATAGGTTGTAGCGAGTTTAGCTATATACCTTGTAGGAGCTGCACCGATTGAGACTGGAAGTTTGATGACTTTTTTTATCTCATGGCGCAGTGAGTCTATAAACATAGGAATCTCTTCATCCCTAACCCAACCAGTCAAATCCCCATAAAACTCATCAATACTAGCCTGTTCAACTAAAGGAATTTTTGTACATAAAAACTCATGAAGTTCATGTGATAGTTCTTGATAGAGTGACATGTTTGGTGCTTTAATGATAAGGTGTGGACATAGCTGTAGAGCTTCACGGATAGTCATGGCTGTTTTTATACCAAAAGAACGTGCTTCGTATGAAGATGTAGTAAGTATGCCTCTTATTTTGCCATTAGCATCTGTAAATGAGGCTATATCATCGTCTTTTTTCTCATAAGCCTTATAAAAAGTTGGAACAAAACTTCCTGTGTTTTGAAAATTTACAGTCTGGTTTTTTGCATCTTTATTAAAAATCTTAGTATCACTCCTTCCACCAATTGCCACTGCTTTATGCTCTAACTCTGGCTCTACAATACGAGCAGCACTTACAAAAAAACAGTCTATATCTATGTGAATTTTCATGTTTCTCCTAAGCCAAATAGTTTGATTTGTTACGAATTGTATCAAAGTTGTTGCATAAGAGTTGATTTTATGGCAAATTGCCAAGTTTATTTCAAAAAGCGAAGGAAGAGAGTTTTAAAAATGTGTATAAATGACACACTAAAAAGTTTTTTGTACTCCAAATATAGATATATTTATCTAAATTGACTATAATTGCACAACTAATATTTTAGAGTCTTGATTATAATGTCAAACACTCATGTAAAAAGGAAACAAAATGATTCACGAAAATGGAAGAATAGTAGATATTGCAATTATTGGTGCAGGTCCTGGTGGAATGGCATCTGCTATTGAAGCAAAGCTCGCAGGTACTGAAAATATTATTGTTATAGATAAAGCACCACATCATAATGACATGATTCATAAGTTTTACAAAAAAGGTAAACGTGTTGATAAAGACTGGATGGGAATCAAGTTTGAGTTTACTGGTAATGTTTCTTTTGAAGAGTGTTCTAAAGAAGAGTATATCGATCAGATGGATGAAAAGCTAAAAGCGGCGGGTGTACTTGATAAGTTTGAGTATAACCACGAAATCATGAGAGTTGAAAAGGGTGAGGATGGTCTCTTCTCAATTGTTTATGGTATGGAAGGTGTTTCTGAAAGATTAGAGAGCATAAAAGCGAAAAATGTGATCCTTTCTGTTGGTCGTATGGGTAAACCAAATAGACCTAGATATAAGTTCCCTAAGGAGATAAAACAAGTTCTCAACTTCAACCTTTCTAAGGTTCAAAACGGAGAGCATGTAATGGTAGTCGGTGGTGGAGATACTGCTGGAGAGTATGCATATGGTCTTGTTGAAATGGAAGGGATGGAAGATTGTGTTGTAACACTAAACTACCGTAAGGCAGAGATTACTCGTATGAACCCAATAAACACTGAAATGTGTATGAAATATCTTGATAATGGCAAAATGATTAACAAAATGGGTGTTGATGTTGAGAGTGTTGAAGCGGGTGAAGAGAGAGCAGTGAAAGTAAATTTTACAGATGGTACAAGCTGTGAGTATGATAGAGTAGTATATGCACTTGGTGGAACTACACCAAAAGATATTCTTGTAAACTCTGGTGTTAAAACTGGTGAGTGGGATGTTCCTGTATACGACGAGAAAACATTTGAGACAAATGTTGAAGGTCTTTACACTATCGGTGATGTTGTAACTGACCAAGGTAGTATTGCATTAGCATTCAACCATGCAAGTGATGCTATCAAAAGTATCGCTTCTAAACTTAAGTAATCTTTCTTATACTATGTTCTTAATGGACATAGTATATCTTCAAAAACTTCTTCATAAACGCTATAATCTCACATATTTATAAATTAGACCTAAGGCAATAATGATGCTTCGTTCAATATCTAGTCTGTTTTTTGTACTTTTTCTCTTTAGCAGTTGTAGCATCAAAAACTATGAACATTCAAAATCAAAAATTATTATTATTAAAACAAAAAACTTGAAATTTTCAGACTTAGGATTTGTGAAAAATAGTGCAAATGCAGTACGACTTGAACTCTTTGTAGCAGGTCAAAACATACAAAATATAGAAATAAACCATCTAATCTGTCTTAATGAAGGCTGTATGACGTGTAGTAGTTTTAACAGTGAGTACTTAAATGAAAACTATCCTGATACAATTTTGCAAAATATTATTCTTGGAAAGGCTATTTATGAGCAGAAAAATTTTCAAAGAAATAAGTATGGATTTGAGCAAAGAATACAAAACGCAGAGGTCGATATACTTTATAAAGTAAATCAAAATGAGATTTACTTTAAAGACAAGAAAAACAAAATACTATTTAAAATCAAGGATATAAAATAATGAAAACTTCTAAAAAATTTGTAGGAGCGCACTGCTCTGCTAGTGGTGGTGTTTTTAATGCAGTAACAAACGCAGAGGCAATAGGTGCAAAAGCATTTGCACTCTTTACAAAAAACCAACGCCAATGGGTTGCAAAAGATTTAGACACTGAAACTATTGATAAGTTTAAATCAGCACTTGATGCAAGTGGAATACTTCCAAAACATATACTTCCGCATGACTCATACCTTATAAACTTGGGGCATCCTGAAGTTGAGAAGTTAGAGAAATCTCGAGTAGCGTTTGTAGATGAGCTTGAGCGTTGTGCTCTGCTTGGACTTGATCGTTTAAATTTTCACCCTGGAAGTCATTTAGCCAAAGTTAAAAAGGCTGATAAAGAAAATCTAGAAATTATGAAGCCCATAGAAGATGTATGTTTAGATCTTATTGCTGAGTCTATCAACATCGCTTTAGATAAAACAAGTGGTGTAAGTGCAGTCTTAGAGAACACAGCAGGGCAGGGAAGTAATCTTGGTTGGCGTTTTGAGCATTTAGCACACATAATAGATAAGGTAGAAGACAAGTCTCGAATAGGTGTTTGTATAGACACTTGCCATATGTTTACAGCGGGCTATGACATACGAACAAGAGGCACTTATGATGCCACATGGGCGGAGTTTGAAAAAGTAGTAGGCTTTAAGTATCTTATGGGAATGCACATAAATGATTCAAAGCCACCTTTAGGTTCTCATGTAGATAGACATCACTCACTCGGGAAAGGGGAGATAGGACTTGATGCTTTTAGGTTTCTTATGAATGATGAGCGAATGGATGATATTCCACTCATTTTAGAGACAATAGATGACACTATTTGGAAAGAAGAGATAGAACTTCTTTATAGTTTTGAAAATTAAGAAATAATAGTGTAGTATCTCTGATACAAAATAAAAAGGGAAAAAATGAAGAAAATTTTAATGATGTCACTTGTGGTAAGCTCTATATTAATGGGATCTGGATACAAAATCCCTGAAACTTCTACAAATTCTGTTGCACTGAGTGGTGCAAATATCGCACACACAAGTAGTGCTGATGCTGCATATGATAATCCTGCAAATATGATTTTTATGGATGATAAAAATCAATTAGAAGTTGATTTGATGTATATAGGGCTGAGTGCTACTAAGTTTAATGGAACAGTTTCTTCAACGGGTCCATATGATTTGGATTCTGAAAAACAAACTTTTATAATTCCATCTGTTCATTATGTCTCTCCAAAGCTAGGAGAAAATGGTGTTAGAGTTGGTTTAAGTATAGTTGTACCTGGCGGGCTGACACGTGCTTGGAATGAAGAGCCTGCTAAAACTGTTTCAGAAGAATTTACATTACGTATTATAGAAGTAAACCCTACGGTTGCTTATAAAATTACAAATGATCTAGCAATTGCTTTTGGGTTTAGACTTGTGCATACGAGTGGGGTTGTAAAGAGTAGTGGAACCGCTAATTTAACTTCATCAGGACTTGGTGTTGGTATAGCATCTCGAGATATGACAGGAAACTCAACTGATTACGGCTATAACTTAGCTTTAGCTTATCATCCAATAGAAAATTTAGAAGTAGCAGCTACATACCGTTCAAAGGTTGCATTAACAGTAGAAGGAAGTGCTGATTTGTCTTGGAATGGATTAACTATTCCAGCAACTTCATCTACTTATAGTGGAGATGCTTCTGTTACAGTGCCTCTTCCTGCTACATTTAGTACAGCACTTGCATATACATTCGCTTCAAAAACTACACTAGAATTTGTATATGAGATAGCATACTGGTCAGCTTATGAAAATTTAGATTTTGATTATGATGGGACAGAAGGTGCAGTGCTTGGTGGAATATTTGGTGGTAAAGTTGCAAAAAACTGGAGAGATACAAATACTTTTCGTTTAGGTCTCACACAAGAGTTTGATAGTATGACACTTATGGCAGGGTGTGTGTACGATGAGTCTCCTACACCAGAAAAGACACTCAACTTCGAATCCCCAGGCAGTAACTCTTTTGCAGTCTCTCTTGGTGGCAGATACAGAGTAAATGAGAGTATTGATGTAGGATTATCAGCTCTTTACTCTATGAAAGAAGATAGAGATGTCTCAGGATCAGTTAATATTAATGGGATAGATGGAACATTTACTAACTC
>DQSP01000171.1 GCA_015663215.1 Sulfurimonas sp. | reverse complement strand
TGCTTATGCAATGGCAAAAGAGGAGATGGTACAGCTTATTCGTGATATAGATGAGATACCAGCAGTGCGAAACACTGCATATGAGACGTTAAAAGTTTTCGAGACATAGATGAAAATATATTTAACATTTTTATTATTAGGACAGATTATAATGGCAGCAACAATAGATAGCATAGAGATAAATGGTGTTAATGTACCTTTAATATATGAAGAGGATAATAGACTCCCAATAGTAACAACGCAAATAGTTTTTACAAACAGTGGTAGTATAAGTGATAGCAGAAAGTCTGGTGTCGCAAAATTTAGTGCAAAAGTTCTCAATGAGGGAACACTAAAGTTAGGCTCTAATGCTTTTGCAGAGTCACTAGAGTCTAAGGCTATTCATATTTCTGCGACTGCAGGAGTTGAAACTTTTGTAATGGAAGTGAGTTCACTCAAAGATGAGTATGAAAATTCTCTAAAGTACCTAAGTACACTTTTAAAAGATCCAAACTACTCTAAAGAAACGATGAGTAAAATCAAGACTATGACACTTGGCTCACTGAGTCGTAAAGAAAATGACTTTGATTATATTGCTGGGAGTGAACTTAAACGTCTTATGTTTGAGGGTACTGTTTTGGCTAAGCCTGCTAGTGGTACAAAAGAGAGTGTAAAATCAATCAGGGTGACAGATATAAAAAGATTTGTTAAAGAGCATATAGTTCTTTCTCGTGCTATCATTGTTGTGGGTGGAGATCTCTCTTTAGAAGAGATTAAAAGCAGTATGAAAGAGGCTCTATCTTCTCTTGAAGTTGGAAAATCGGATGAAGTAGAACACTTTGGAGTAAGTCAAAGTGTGAAAAAGTCTATACTCAAACGCGAGACAGAACAGGCATATATCTATTTTGGAACACCTTACAATATGAAAGTAGATGATGAAGAGTACTACAAAGCTAGAGTTGCTACTTTTATACTAGGAACAGGTGGTTTTGGCTCGCGTTTGATGGAAGAAATTCGTGTGAAACGCGGTCTTGCTTACTCTGCATATGCTCGTGTACAGATAACTAAATCAAGTGCATATATGTCAGGATACTTACAGACAAAACTTGACTCTATGGATGAGGCGAAAAAAACAGTAAGTGAAGTTATAAACGACTTTGTAAAAAATGGCATAACAAAAGAAGAGTTAGAGCAGACGAAGAAATTCTTACTTGGAAGTGAACCACTAAGAGTTGAGACTATGAGTCAGCGTTTAAACAGAACTTTTATGGACTACTATAAAGGTTTTGAGTCAGGGCACTCATCAGCAGAGTTAGAGAAAATCAAGAACTTAAAACTCAAAGATTTAAACAAGTTTATCAAAAGTCATAAGGAGATACTAGATATCACTTATGCGATAGTTACGAAATAACACTTAGTTTTATATATGAACACTACACTCATCGGTCAGATAGATAGAATACTTTTTGAAGATGAGGGCTTTTTTATTGCCGCTTTGAAGTCTGGTGAAAAAGTGAGTGGGACTTACTATGAGAGTGATATTGAGAGCATAAAAGGCTCGGCTATTACTCTTACTGGGTTTTGGGATGACCATAAAAAATATGGTAAAACTTTTAAATTTGAGACTCTCAAAGTCAACCAAAATGAACTCTTTTTCTTTTTAAACAAAATAATCAAAGGCTTTACAAAAAAACTTACAGCTGAGCTTATAGAGAAGTTTGGGCAAGATGGTTTAGTCGATATTCTAGACAATGACATAGAAAGACTGCTAGAGTTTAAAGGCATAAAAGAGAAACGTCTTAAAAAGATTCAAACCTCTTGGAAACAGTTCCGTTCTATGCGGCGACTTGGAGAGTTTCTCTCTCCTTTTGATGTTTCTCCCGCACTTCTTACAACCATAGCAACCGCCATGAAAGATGTAGATGAACCCTGCACAAAAATAAAAGACAATCCTTATATACTCACACATATCAATTCCATAGGTTTTAAACGAGCAGATGAACTTGCCCTTAAAATGGGTATAGATAAAGATGATGAGGGGCGAATTAGCTCTGCTATGGATTATGTACTGCTTAACTACTGCGAGGCTCAAGGGAACTCATGTATCGCTAAAGAAGTTCTTTTTAGTGGTTTAGATGAGCTACTTATGTTCTCTCAAAAACAGTATCTGTATGAGGCTGCTTTAGTTGAGCGAGTGGGGGAGGGTAGTATAGTCATTATGAAAAATGAGAGAGTATCACCTGCGAGGCTTTATGATGCAGAGAAGTATCTCTACGATGAGTTTACAATTCGTTCAAAACTCAGTAGTGGTGGCTTTGTTAAAAACATAGATGAATTTTTAAAAGACTCTTCACTCAAACTCGGAGAACAGCAAAAAGAGGCAGTAGTAAAGATAAATGAGGGTGCAATGCTTCTCTTTTTAGTAGGGTATGCAGGTACAGGAAAAAGTACAACAAGTAAGACTATACTAGAACTTATAAATACAAAATACGATAAAAAAGAGATAATGACTTGTGCTCTGAGTGGCATCGCCTCGCAACGTATTAGCGATACAACGGGTTATGAGTCGACTACTATTCAGTCACTGCTTATAAAACATGAAAAGAGTGATAAATTTCCTTATAGCGCGGTGCTTATTGATGAAGCTTCTATGATAAACTCTGCACTCTTTGCAAGACTCATAGGAAAAATATCTCGAAAAGCTATCATTATCATAGTAGGGGATGATGCACAACTTCCTCCTATTGGAGCTGGAAATGTTTTGAGCGATGTACTGAGTTTAGAGCTTGCCCCTACTGTAAAACTAACTCAAATTTATAGACAGAGTGAAGATCAAGCCATTACACTCATAGCAAATGATATTCGTAAGGGAGTTGTACCTGAATATAGAGCGACTTATGAAGATTTCGAGTTTGTGGACATAACTATACAAAACTACTATGCTTTAAAAAATCAACTCTC
>DQSP01000124.1 GCA_015663215.1 Sulfurimonas sp. | reverse complement strand
TGTCTCGATTGACAGAGTTGGAGCATATGAACTTGAAAAATATGGGTTCACCATGGTAGGAATGTCACTTTTTAAAGATAAAGACATTGCGTTGGCTGATGGAGAGTGTGGATATATAAATGAAAAGACCGTAGTTAGGATTGAGAGTTCTAGGGTTTATTTGCACACGCTAAAAGCAAATAAAATTCCTGAGAAGAAACCAAAAATCACTTTAGATAAAAAGAAAAAGCCTACTGACGGGAAGAGTGAAGATAAAACGCCTTTACCTCCTACTAAGTAGATATTTGTAAGTGGTTGTAGATGGACGGAGCGACTCTATCTTATCTACAATTAGTTTAATTTCAGGGAATTCTATAAAAGTGATTACTGAATTCTTTGGTATCACGCTACCTGTAATTAGGGAGTATATGGAGTTGAAACTATTACTCTTATCAAGAAGAGCCATTATGTTAATTTCTTTAAACTCAAATGAGTCATTAATGAATATAATTTTTCGATTTTCTTCTTCTCTTTCGAGAAAAGAAGACCCATAGGTGGCACTTGCGAACATATTGTTATCTATACCACTCATGTCAGTTTTTTCTTTAGAAGCAATCTCAATATTTACTTCGCTTCCCTTTTTGTTTATATGAGTGTTCAGAAGCTTGTATTCTTTATCGTTGAATTTATCTAGCAATATCTTCATGTAAACCTCTTTTATTTCTTTGAGTATAATATAACCCAAAAAAGGCTTTTAAATTTTATGAAACAAGATTTAAATATAGGAATTATTGCGACTATTTTAAAGGGGATTGAGTTAAAGGTAGAAAGTTTTGTAGTGGTTCAACCTACACAACTACAAGTAGTCAATATCTATCCTTTAGTAAATGCCCTCCCCACTATTGAAATTGACCCTAATTTATGCTTTACAGTAAAAACACCTGCACAACTACAAGTAGTTAATATTGTCTCTCCTTTAGTGAACGCCTTTTCCCCCATTGAAATTGCCCCTAGTTTATGCTTTACAGTAAAAAGTAATAGTGACGCAGACAAGACAACTAAGACCATCTGTAGTAGAGACAAAAGGAATGAACTTTATAGTAGAATTTCTAAAATAAATGAAGAAGTAATTATAGAGTTTTTGCAGACCCAAGAACTAAACCCTTTTTATCATATTGCCCCATACCTATGTGGCACTTCTGAGGTAGAAAAAGGATGTGACTCTTATCTAACAGTTTGTGACCTAGAAGACTCCTCATTTTGGAGAAACGAAGATATTACTCTTCCTACTAAAAGTGCAAGTCTTGATAAGTGTGAAATGTCAAAAAAAGGGAAACTTTCAAATGAGAAAATGAAAACGATTAGTTATCTTGCTACTTTTTATAAAAACAGAATTCCTTTTAACCCTGAAAACATAGACTACTATCTTCAATGTTTGGGTTATTTAGAAATAGGGGAGAGTGCATTTGATATTATTTGTATAAAGAATGGTAACTTCTCAAACATATCTAAGGATATCTTGTATAGAGATTGGCAAAAACTAGGAGAATTAGAAAAAGACAAATACACAATAAGTAATAGTATCTACATTATGCCAGAATACAGAACAATAGTTAAATCTGACATAGAATCAAGACAAGGGAAATATTCAATAGGGATGAGAGAGTCAAGGGTTGTGGCTAGAAACTATGTTGCTTTAAAAGATGAAGAGTTTATTCCAATTAAAGAAATTATACCGTCACTTATTGAAGAAATAGCTAGAATTGAAAGAATAGTAGACATAGAGGAATATACTTCGGAGGTATCTAAGCTTGAAGACATTAAGAAGTCGATAGAAAATATGATACTAGAAAATAAGGACAAGTCGGATATTTTACTATTAAACCATAAACTTAACGAGTTTGCTAAAATAGTAGCAGATACATTTGACTCTATATAGCCCCTAGAACTAATATTGTCTTTGTATATTCGCTTTTGTAAATAGTTTTCTTTTCCATAACAATGTATTTTATTTTCTTAAGCACTGCACTATCTCCAATATTTACACTGACGCTGGAGGTATATTCCAGTTCCCATTTTGGGGAGATGAAATTATTCAAGTTTTTAATTTCTACTTTTGACTCATGTACCAATAAAATTGGCAACCCATGCCCTTTTTTTGTCTTACTGTATACGTCTAATTCAGTACTACAATAGTTAGACTTTAAGCTCCTCCTTGAGTCTATATGCTTTATCTTTATGGGCTTTGGCAAGTAGTTACTGTTTGCATTCAGATAAGATGAGATATGTCTTTTAGTAGGTGAATTAGAAGCACTGACCCCTAAGCACAACCCTTTCTTACGAAGCTGAAACATAAATGTATTATAGAGATTTTTACCTCCGTTTATATATGTATTTATTTTTTCGCCTAGAGCAATTGCTTTAGATGATAATAGATTATTTTCCAACTTATAAATTATCCCAAATGTAAATTCTAGTTGTGTGGTATTTTGGTCTGAAAACCTTTGGAACTTGGATGTGCCACAAAATACTAAAGATAAAACATCTCCATGTCGCGTAGTCAGCTTATAGTTTTTGCCAATAACTAAATCGCCGATTTCAAAATGCAAGACACCGATTTCAAGAAGAAAAGGATTTCCATATATAAAACTATCTACATAGGTGTATTTGATACTGTCCTTTTTTATTATTGAGTTATTGTCTCCTAGAACTTCAAGTATCATTACTTCTTAACCTCATAATCACAGTAAGAGATAAGTTTTCCTCTTCTTCTTCCACTTCCTTAAAGAATAGATAGCTATCAGTAAAGCTAAATTCCAAAGAAAGACGATAATACCCCTCGACTACAGGGTTTTCTGAAAACATTGAGGGATTTTCTATATTTAATTTCATACTGCAATAGTCCGTAAGAGTAGATACATTTTCCCCATCCTTTCTAATGTGAGCAGGATATTTAAGTAATTTAAGACTTGATAAAATAGTGGATATATAGAATGCCAATGTTTTACATGAGAATAACGAACGTGCTACAATATTTAATGATATGGGAGACTTGTATCTAGCACTCTTGCCTTTAAATAAAATATCTTCTTCCCCATTGTTAAAGACTTTTATGTCTAACTCTTTAAATGCAGAAGAAGCATCATACAAGTATTCATACTCCCCTTTCTGTAGAATTGATACAGATATAGGTATTGACTCTTTTTTTATAAAGTTAAAGTGTTCTGCAAGTTCCTCTTCTTTTCTAAATATTTTAACAATATTCTCATTTCCACATAGGTTAAGCTCGGAATAATTACTTGGGTTAGGGTAGGATTGTAACTCTTTTTGTAACCATTTTGAGAAATATAGAATCCCCTCATCAATATTTGATACTAGTTGGTACATTCTAACCACTCTCCTACTGTATGCGTAGAGCAAAGCGTAACATCAAAGGCTAATAGTATATTTTTTGATGCGTCCGTTAGTGTAGTTTTAAATACAGCAGATGTGTTTAACTCCATATCTGTAATATGAATTCTGTTAAATGATACAGGGAATAACATAATTCGGCTTCCCCCTATTGACATGCTTGTATCTACTCTTGAAAAAGATATATTTGATAATTCTATTGCACCAATCGGTAGTTCACTTAGAAAGCCAGTTGAGAAGTCTGTGTATACAAAAATTCTTTTAACTTTAAATGGTGGGATATGTGTTTCTAGTATATTCACGTTCATTGCTACACCTCTTCTTCTTTAATTGGTTTCTCTAAAATATATTCAATGTGAGACGATACCATTTCGTCTGCATCATCATTGTTTTGTGGAATAAGAGCTTTCAGCATGGCTTTCAGATACTTTCTTGTACCCTCATTATCATTCATCTTTAATAGTTTAAATTGCTCTAAAATTGAACCTAGCATCTGGTCATTATTTATAGCTTGAAGTCGTTGAGTTTCTGCCACAAGTTGAGACTTATTTGTAACTGAAATATAAGACACTTCTATCATCGTTGAGTTGAACTCAATACTATTTTCTCTAAGCCTATATTTATATTCGATATGAATTTTACAAAGGGTTTTAAGGAACTTGGTGACTCCATCTCTAATCCTATCACTTTGAGCGTCCATTATTATAGAGTTGCTCTCGTTCCCACCCTCTTCTAGTCCACCTCTTTCATTCCCTCCGTAAGAAGTTAGAGCAAAGTTGTACCCAACAGCACCAATAAATGTTTTGACATGTATTAGAATATCTTCTATTGATAAATTATAGTTTTTATCAGAGTCCTCAATTCTCACACTATTTATGTCTCCAAAAGTTGGAATATAGGTATTTAAAGTACTAGCTGAGGGGTCAAGTGATGACACTTTCTCTTTAAGCTTCTCCCCTGCATTCTTAATTTGTTTCATGAGAGATTCTTTTAGTGCTACTACTTCATCTTGACCAAGACCATCTAAGTTATGTATGATGAATCTCTCAATCACAGATGATGCAACTCTAGCATTAAATAATGCTTCTAAAGCCCATTTGTACTTCTTGTAATGCTCATAAACTCCCTCAAAGCTTCCCCCATACAGGAAGTCTTCATAGTAAGTTTCTTCATCGTTGAATGGGTTCATTTTTTCAAGCTCAAGCAGATTGTCACTTTGTATCCCCATGTATCCATTAGATTCAGCATTTAAACAACATACTCTGTCTGGACTTACGAATTTTCGACTATGAACTTCTTGAACTTTCTTGCCTTTTGACTCAATTGCAACTTCAAAAGCTACTGTTTCATCTTTATTGTTTTTAATCTCGTTTATGTATCTAGCACTGGTTATATAATTGTGTTGCAGAGACAAAACACCTACTCCCAATTCTGTTTCAATTTTACAGAACCCTTTTGTTATCGCTTCTGCATCTTTAGCAAGAGTCTTTATGTGGTCAAGTGTAATATCCCTAATATGCTTAAGTTCTTTGTTTAACTCTTCTCTATATTCCTCCACAACATCAACATCGTCACTAATCTTGATTGTGTATGGCTTAGAGGTTGAATCAGTTGCTCCAAGTGCCATCCCAACCTTAACATCTAAAATCCCCCTAACAAAAGCGTCTTCATACATTTCAAGTCTATTCCCTAGTTCTTGCTCTTTGCTTTTTAGCCCTATCGAACTAATTGTTGGAGTTGATAATGATATAGGCATTCTTCCGAGTGTGTCAACTAAATTATTGTAAACAGTTTCGGGTGGGGAAATTGGGGCAGACTTGCCGCGTTTAAACATATTCTTAATATCTTCATATAGACTCATAAGCACCTCTTTATTTTATACTATTTTAACAAATATAAAAAGTGTTTTTTTTATGAATTTAAAATAGTATAAAATACAAATATCAAAAACAAAAGGATTAAAAAATGGCAGAATCATACCCATTAAATTTAGACTCATTAAAAAGAGCTATTGATTTAGCAGAGCAAATGAATGTAAACGTAGATATGGATAATCAAACAATAGAGCAAAGATTACGTACTCTAAAAGATGCAATCTTATTAGCACAAGGTACATACAACAATGGTATCGAAAGTAGCAAAGATGAGTTCAATGCACTTATCGACAGAGTTTCTGCAATTGGTACAGACTTAAAAGACAAATTGGACGCACTTGATTTAGCTTCTAATGGAGATGTCGATGCACTTGCAAGTAAAATTTCAGCATTAAGAACACTCTTAGAGGGTGATGCTGGGGTTACAATTATCAACACTCTTGATGCTATTGCAGATGAAATAAACATCAGAACGGCAACTTTGACTTTTCCAGTATCTATCAATGATGCAACAGGGAAAGGAGTTCTTGATATCTCTGCTTTAGGTCTTGCCTCAACATCAGACTACAGTGCTACTCTTTCTCAAAATGCTACTTCAAGCTTTGTTTTTGCAAACGC
>DQSP01000271.1 GCA_015663215.1 Sulfurimonas sp. | reverse complement strand
TTTAAAAGGATTTACTATGTCAAATATACTTATACATAAAGAGTCAAAAGAGATACTAAGACAAATGGGACATGCAGAACATTCATCTGCACTACTTTGCCCTATATTAAAGGTATTACAGATGAGACATTCTGACTTAGATGTTTCCCAAGCGACAAAAGTTGTCAGAGAGATGTTACATGATTAGATCTTGGTTTATATGGCTACATAAAGTGTTGAAGATGCATTCTAAAGCTAATAGTATTTACTTTATGCGACAAAATCGCCTAAGAAGAGACTTTTACTGACATTCTTTACAAATCCCATACAGTTGCATAAGATGATTGGTTAATATAAAGCCATTCTCTTTGGCTATGGTGTGCTGTAGCTCTTCTATTTCATCATTTTCAAATTCTACTATTTTGTTACAGGTTTCACAGATGTTGTGGTCATGATGGGGCTTGTTGGCTATTTCGTATTTTTTACCTTGAATACCTAGTGAAATAGAGCTGACGATATTATTTTCTTCAAGTAGAGACAGTGTACGGTAGACGGTAGCTATACCGATGCTAAGTTCTGGGTATTCTTGCTTAATGAGCATATAGAGGTCTTCAGATGTGAAGTGTTGGGTATTGTTGTAGAGTGTATAAAGTATGATTTCTCTTTGGCTGGTAAATTTGAGTTGATTTTGTTTTAATATGTTTTTAAATTCAGCCAAAAGTTCTTTGTATGACAGTGATACGATGCTGTTCATAGTGAATCCTTTTTGATAATGAGTTTCATAAGATAACACAAGAGAGTAAACAACTACTTGAAATATGGGTTAATTAATAACGATTTTCATTTTAATTATGATTTAAGGTATATTTGACTATTGTTATAATTATATTTATAATAAACATAAGGAATTCAAATGAAAAAGATACTCTTAACCCTAGTTGGATTAGCAACCTTAGCTATAGTGCTTAAATTAACAGTGTTTAAAGGCATGAATGAAAATGTTGAGGTTTTTGAGCAAAAGTCAACAAAGTCATCAACGGCTAGTGGTAAACTAGACAAAATAGTCATCGCAGGTCCTATGGCAAATGTATCACATCCTGTATTTAGGATGATGGATTCAGGAGCCTTAGATGATGTTGCAAATAATGTTGTTTTTAAATTATGGAAAAACCCAGATCAGTTAAAAGCGATGATTATCAACAAAGAGGTTGATTTTGTAGCAGTTCCCACAAATGTGGGTGCGATACTTTATAACAAAGAACAAGCCATAAAACTGCTCAATGTTTCTGTATGGGGTATACTGAAAATACTTACAAGAGATGAAAGTGTTAAAGGATTAGAAGACTTGAAAGGAAAAGAGCTTATTGTTCCTTGGAGAGGCGATATGCCAGACATTGTCTTAAGAGCTGTACTGAAGAAAAAAGGGTTTAAGAAAGGTGACATTAAAATCACTTATGTTTCTAACCCTATGGATGCTGCCAAGCAACTCATTTTGAGACGTGCAGACAATATTTTACTCCCAGAGCCTGCTACTTCTATGGTTATGAGAAAAACAGCATCTTTTCCAGTTAAACTGGTTGCCCCCACTGTATTTAGGGGCATAGACATACAAGAAGAGTGGGGAGAAGTGTATCAAAGAGAAGCAAAAATACCTCAAGCTGGTATGGCAGTTATCGGAGAAATGTTAGAGAAAAAAGAGATTATTAAAAAGTTTGAAGCAGAATATACTAAAGCTATGCAGTGGTACAAAACACATCCTAAAGAAGCAGGAGAGTTGTCTGCTAAGTACATTACTATGTTTACGCCAGATGCTTTTTCTGACTCCATAGGATATACGCAACTTGAAGTAAAAAAAGCCATAGAGGTAAAAGATGAGCTAGATTTCTTCTTTACAGTGCTAAAGGATGATAATCCTAAAATAATTGGTGGTTCTATACCTGATGAAAACTTTTATATTAAGGATTAAACTCAGTGAAATTTTTACTTAAAATACTTAAAGACTTCCCTGCCTATCTTTGGAGTGGCTGGGGAGCTATTGCTTCCATTTTGCTTTTTATAGCCTGTTGGGATGTGGGAAATCAAGTGTATGGAAATTTGATTCTTCCATCTCCACTGGAAACTTTTAAAACTTTGTCTGATATGCTTCAAGATGATGCTGTTTGGAAAGAGATAAATATAACGCTTTACAGGGCATCTATGGGCTTTGCACTCTCTTTACTTTTAGGAACGGTACTTGGGCTTATAGCAGGTTTCTTTGCAACAGCTTCTATGATGAGTCGCCCTATCGTAACCATCTTAGTAGGTATGCCTCCCATCGCGTGGATAGTCTTAGCAATGATCTGGTTTGGCATGGGTGATCAGACAGTTATATTTACTGTAGTGGTTGCTTCTTTCCCCATCATCTTTGTGGGAGCATTACAAGGAACTAGAACACTTGATGGTGATTTAAAAGAGATGTCAGACAGCTTTAACTTACCATTACACATGAAGTTTGCTGATGTCTATTTTCCGCATATTTTCTCTTATGTCTTCCCTGCATGGGTATCTGGTTTGGGTATGGCGTGGAAAATAGTAGTCATGGCTGAACTTTTGGCTACCAGTGATGGCATAGGTGCATCA
>DQSP01000279.1 GCA_015663215.1 Sulfurimonas sp. | reverse complement strand
TTTGTGGCAAACATATATGGGTTATCTTCTGTATTTCGACTTCTGACTTTATTTTTTAATTCTAGAATACTTTGAGAAGCATCGAAATAAGACCTGTCACTTAAACCTTCATATATCGTACCACGATAATAGGCATATGCATCATATCCATAAGAAGGACGATTTACTGTTGTAGTTGAAAAATCAAACTGTGAGTATGTTCCCAATAAAATATTACTAACATTAGCGACTGTAGCATTATCAAAGGTAAAAGATTTTAGATACACTTTATTTCCACTAGATCCCAAATTAGCACTTGGATAACTCACTCCTAGTGAATAATATCTATTTTGTTCTATAGGAAAGTAACTAAACCTCTTATTAGGTTCATTGTCAACCATAAATAGTAAACCATTCTTTTGTTCTATGTATTTTTTACCGTCAAATATATCTACTATACCTTTAATATAAAGTTGTGCATATGATTGTGCAGCAATAGCCCAACCATTAGCTACCTTAGCATTATTATTTGACTCTACATTTAAACTAATTATCTTACTAGAAGAATAATCCACTTTATTACGTCCAATAACATTCATACTTTCTGTTCCAGCTCTATTCCATGCTTGAGAAAATGAAGAACTTGCTCTATAATAAACTAAATTATATTTATAGGTCGTAGTTACTTTTGCTTTTACTTCTCCTGATACTAAATTTCCTAAAGTATCTTTCCCATCCCATTCAAAAGTAAGTTTATTTAACTCTCCAAGATTAACATTCTTACTAAATACTTTACCTGCAACTTCCATAGTTACTGTAGCTCCTACAATTGAACTTGGTAAAGCTTCTGCATTTATAGAAGCATCTATTACATACTTATAACCATCAACACGTTTAGATGAATAATGTAAAGTAATATCTGTTCCAGCAACAGGAATGTCTTCATGAAAAACTCTAGATTTAGACGTAACATAAGAACTAACATCAACTTGACAATCATTAGGCTCATCACTATCTTCTTTAATATCTGGTTCTTCAGGATTTACTGCATCTAAAGGTGGTCCATAAGGCCAATTATGATCCCAAGGAGTAAAGTGTGTTATCTCAGCTCTCCAATACGTTTTACCAGCTGTATAATTCCCATTATTAACTATTCCAGAAACTTCATCCTCAAACCCACCGTCTCCATTGAGGTCGTTTGGAATATCATCTCCTGTACTATCAAGTGCATCAATAGTTCCATCATTGTTGGTATCTAATAACTTAACAACAACACCATTTTTAGAGGCTTTCCACTTTCCATCACTTCTGTCGTAGTAACCTATGGGAACTATTTCCCCCACATCAAAACCTAAGAAGTTGTCTACATACATAATGACAGGTGCATCAAATGTTACATTTTCATCATCTAAAACTCCATCTACTGTTAGGTCTGAACAATAAGTATAGGCAGAATTTGTTGGTAAGTCTGATGGCATAGATGCAGGTGTTTTAAACTCTGTAGCTCTTACAGCTATGTTACTTAATTCTCTTGTACTTCCATCTTTAGCTGTAACGATAGCCTTTGTAACACCATCAAAAACCAAAGTGCTAGAACGTTCTCCTCTATCATCATTTATGGGAGTAGAAATATGAACTTGTGCTGTAAGTTCAGTTAAGTCAATGCTTGTGACTTTACTATCTATTTCAAGTAGGGTAACAGTTGGCGTACGTACCCAGTCTTGAACAGGTGCTTGAATATTTCTATCTACAGTGGTATAAGCATTTTTTTGATAACGCATAGTCAACTGTAAGCCACCTTCAGAGGGGATAACATAAGAACCATTACTGTCCGTTAAAGTTGAACCATACTCAGTATGATTTAAAATAGAGACTTTTACACCAACAAGAGGTACATCATCTTCACCTAGTATTTGTCCAGCTATCATACAAAAACGTTTTTCATCATAAGCATCTACCGTTGCATCTACAGGAATATTGTCTATGTATTTTGTTCCAAAATTTGTAAAGTTAAAGTTTGTAGTGTTTAACTCTCCTACCACCTTCACTTCTATAATTGGAGAATTTATGTTACCCACGGTTGCTCGTAAGTTTGTAGTTCCAACAGAGTTACCTAAAAGTAGTCCAAACTCATCAATAGATACAAGTGTACTATCTCCAACAGCATAAGCGATATTTTCAGTTAAAGTTTTGCGTGAACCATCATCATAGATACCTTCTAATGAAACTTGAAGACTATTCCCAACTCTTAAAGCCATAATATTTGGAGAAAGCACTAAAGAAGTTAAAGTTCTTGGTATCTCTTTGATATTAACCGTTCTAATTTTACTAGCAGAGTTATTAGCACTATCTGTAGCTGTGTAAGTAATCGTATAAATTCCAACTATAGTTGTATTAACATTTCCACTAACGCTTACTGAAACATTTCCATCTCTATCATCAACAGCACTTGCACCAAGTTCAATATATTCACTACCTTGTGTGAGCGTAACATTTGACTCACCATTAAGGGTAATAATTGGAGCAGTAACATCAGGAGCTAAAACAACATTAACTATTCTTGTAATGTTTGCTTCATTATTAGAGTTATCTGTAGCAGAGTATGTTAAAGTATAAACCTCAACTGTATCAGTATCAACACTTCCACTAATACTTACAGAAAGATTCCCATCTACATTATCAAGTGCAGTTGCTCCTAACTCATTGTAGGTATTTCCTACTTGTAGTGTTATGTTATCACTACCATTTAAGGTCAATACAGGAGGCGTAATGTCAGTACTTGTAGACGTTAAATTACACTTCGTATAACAAACCTTAGAATGGTTTTTAAAGATAGCTCTGTTTTTAGCAGATATTGAGCCTTTTAGACCAGAGTGTTTTGTGAACTCTACACGTCGGTTATTATAAACCATCGCTACTATTTTAGAATGGTTTTCAACTCTCACTAAATCAGTTGAATAAATAAACAAGGCATTAGCATTATGTTCATCATCACAAATAGCTGTGTTTTTGGAAGCATTAATTCTTGAATGATTTAAGACAACAGTTCTTCTATTAACTATTTGAACATTATCTCCTACACTTAGGCTACTTCTATTTTTAAGTTCTACTCTTTTAATATGGTAGAGTCCATTATTTAGTAAAACAGAAGCTTTTTTAAGTTTTAGTTTTTCTATTCTCATAGCTACATCTGTATCTTCTGTAAACGGTTCAATGGTTAAATCAGCTCTATTTTCAAGTTTTATTATTTTCATGTCTATTATGTCTGCAATTATTTTAATATTTGACTTTTTAAATGCACTAAGATTATTAATCACTACTTTTGGAGC
>DQSP01000290.1 GCA_015663215.1 Sulfurimonas sp. | reverse complement strand
GTCTCTATCTCACTCTCTTTTACAAATTCTTCAAGCTCAACTACTCCGATTGCTTCTATCTCTCCAGCTGGGATAGTTACATCTTTTACTACTCTTGCAGTTACTGTGTTGTCATCATCACTTAGCACTGTTCCTGCGGGTATTACTCTTTTGTTCGCTGTTGACGACAAAAGTTTAAACAGAAATTTTGCGTAAGGAAACTCGCCACTGTCCCTAAAAACTCCAACTCCAGCACCAAGTACATCAAGATCTGCTCCAGTTGCAGTTGCTATGAGAGACTGTTTAACTGTCTCTTTTTTGTCAATTTGGTTATGTAGTTGTCTTAGAGTTAGAACTCTGATTAGTCTCATATATGGATCGCTTTCAAGCTGTATCCATTCATCTCCCAGCACCTCTTTTGCAAGTGCTACATTTTCATCAAGAAGTTCATCATATGTTTTAATATTAAATGCTGTAGGCTCTGGTAGAGAAGAGAGACGATCCAAGAGATTAAACATCTACGCTTCCTTTAATTATGGTAGTCTCTACATCTACTTCAAAATAGACTTTGCCATTTTCTACTTCGCTAGTATCTATTTTTGCATTTTTAAATCTTAATCTCGGATCAAAAGCACAGGCATCTTTTAATGCTCTTCTAAGCTCAATCATCCACTCCGCTCCAAAAGGCATATGTTTTAATTTGTAGAAATTTGTGCCAAATTCAGGTTTTGCAATGAGAGAGCCTTTTGGTGTTGTGAGAGTTCTTGTGAAAGACTCTTGAGGTGTTACTGCATACCCTTCTATCATCTTGGCACCGCCGTGCTGTGGTCTTTTACATCGTGTTCATGGTTGGTTAGATTACCGAGTTTGTCGGTTATCTCTTCGGTTACTTTTAGATTTTTTGTTATGCTCACTTCAGCGTCCATAATGACTTGTGGAGCTTTTATGGTGATGAGTTGTTTGCTTTCTATGAACACATCGCAAGGTGTAGTTAGATTAATGTGTTTTTCTTTTACATCGTGTTGATAGATAGTGCCATCTTCAAACTCTTTATAGTATAGATTTTCATGGATGTTGTTTGGCAGTGGTATATCTTTATAATTAATGTTTCTATCTACAAAACCATCTTCGTTGTTTCCGAAAGGGTTAAAGACTATGACTTGATCGCCTATGCGAACTGGAGTATGTTCTATTAGAAAAGAAGATGCGTTGGTTTTTACAGGTAGCCAATTTGTTACTCTGTCATCTACGCTCACTTTTACAAGCAGCTTTTTGCCAGATCCCAAACTCTCGTATTTGAAATCTTCTATTTTTCCGTATTGAATCATTTTCGAATCACACTCAAAAGATGGTCGTGTTTATGGCTCAAAGTGTCTAGCTTATTAGCTACATTTATGTAACACTCTTTAGTGTTTCTTCTCTCGATCTCTAAGGTTTCATTCAGAATATTAACTATCTCTTTATGCTGTTTTTGCGATTCTTGGTACATGATCACAAACTTTTCTTGATTTACGGCTGTTTTAGAGATCGCATCTGCGAGTTGCTTTTGATGTTTTTTGTCTTTCAGGATGAAAGATAGTAGTACAACTACTGCTACTAAAAGGACAACGACACTTGCACCCAAGACACCTTGCTGTAGATATATATCTACTGTTTTGCTTACCAACTCTTTGTTCATTTTTGCCATCTCTTTAAATTTTTTGTAAATTTTTGCAAAGAGGTGTTAAGTTAATCAAGCGAAAATTCGATAAAATTTAAAAAACTTTGGAGTGGATGATGAAAAAGTGGAAGATTTTTGGGGTTGTTTTGACTGTTAAAACACTTTCAGATTATACAAATTCATATGAAAAATCAGAAACCATTCATTTTAATTTGTTACAATTTACTATATGATCTTTCAATTTATCATACTTATAATCAACATCTAAAACATTGGCATAATAAAAGCATTTCTCAAAATTCTTGTCATTGTTGTAATAAATTCTATAAAAACCAGTTGGTATAGCTACATCATTACCTATAGTTTTATTAGCACCTTTATAATCTGCTATAGAGATAGAGTTTATGTATCCAAGCTTAGTAGCAAGTAATCTTCCATACCTCTCAACCTTAATCCAAGTTTTTTGATTTATTTTTGCAGACTGTGGCTGAATGTTGCACATACTGTATGTTTTTCTTAATGCTTTTATATCATAGTCAGCGTCTGCATCTGCTATTATGAAATGTCCTCTGTTCCATTTCCTGCCATAACCAGTATAGTCATTATACTTAACTCTGTATTTTATAGGTATAGTTTTTTCATTGTAAAATCTTGGTCTCTTTTTTATATTTACTGCATTAACTTTGTCACCGTAAAGAGTAGTCCAGCCAGATAATGCACCTTTGTATTTATATGAATAACAAACTTTATAGATCTGTTTATCTATAATCTGATCGCATTTACTCAAATCAACAAAATCTTTTAAACTTGTTGAAAATAATAAAGAGTTCAATAAAATTAATAAACTTAAAATTCTCATTTTCATCTCCTATTTTTTCAAAAATCTACCAACCACAAAGCCGAGTATCTCAAGTTGCTCTTGATTGTTTGGATCTATCTCTTCTGAGGCATAAGATTTATTGCATGAACTGATGACTATATTTCCATTTGTCTTGAATGTTAGATTTTT
>DQSP01000134.1 GCA_015663215.1 Sulfurimonas sp. | reverse complement strand
TTATGAAACTACTTGACAAGTACCTAAGCAAAGAACTTGGCACCTATGTCAAAAATAATATCCGTTTTGAGCCAATAGGTGATCTACGAGCTTTTTCAAAAAAACTGCAAAAAACGATTCATACAGTAAAAGAAAAAACGGCACATTGTGATGGACTGGTACAATCATTAGCCCTTAACTATGGGGCACAAGATGAAATGCTTCGGGCTATAAACACTCTAAAAAAATCACCAGACGATATAACTCTAGAGATGATGAGTAATGAGTTAGACTGCAAACATAATGTTGACCTCCTTATCCGAACAGGTGGCGATCATAGACTCTCAAACTTCTTACTCTGGCAATCAGCTTATGCTGAACTGTTTTTTTGTGATACACTTTGGCCTGACTTTACGAGCAAAGAATTAGACAAAATCATAAAGAAGTTCACAAAAGTTGAACGCCGCTTTGGAGGTTTAAAATGATAGAACTTAGTATTGCATTTATTTTTGGTCTACTTTTTGGCTCTTTTTTAAATGTTGTAATTTTACGCATTCCAAAAGAAGAGAGTGTTGTTTTTGAGGGCTCTTACTGCTACTCATGTAAGTCAAAACTAAAACCTTGGCACAATGTACCTCTTTTTTCATGGATTTTCTTAAGAGGAAAATGCTCTTTTTGTAAAACTAAAATATCAATTCAGTACCCACTCATAGAACTTATCTCTGCTTTTATCTTTGTAGCAATCGCCGCACAGTATGGTCTTAGTTTTCCTGCATTTTTAATCGCACTGAGTTTTTTAATGCTTTTAGCACTCTCAATGATAGATTTTAAGTACAAGATGGTTCCTGATTCTCTTAACATTTTAGCAATTATATTTGCTGTTTTTGGGGCATGGAATATTCAGGGAGTAGTGCTTAACTTCCAAAATGCTCTACTTTTTGCAGGAGGATTCACTTTACTGCGTTTTATGCTTTCTTACTACCTTACATCCTCAGTATATAAAGCAGGACTCAAAACGAAAACATCATGGAATAGACACTACGATAGAACTCCTTTTATAGAGGCTATGGGTGAAGGTGACATCATGGTGGCTGCTACAATGGGAGCACTACTTGGTATAAAACTCACCCTTGTGGCAATCTTTCTCTCAGCACTTCTAGCTCTGCCTGTAATGCTTGTAGTTATGAGCAGATCAAAAGAGGAGCAAAGAGTCCCTTTTGTTCCATTTTTAGCACTAGCTACTTTTATTGTTTTTGTGTATCAAAGTCCTCTACTCACTTATATTAAGGCTAACTATTAAGAATGAATAGACTCAAATACTATATAACCGCTAACCTTTCTACACTTTTTATATCTATATTCTTACCCCTATTTTCTATCGCTTCTGTCATCTTGTTTATTAAACTAGCAACCTATACGGCAGTTATCCAACTCAGTGTTTGGGAGATGACAAAACTCTATATTTTTCGTCTACCTGAGATTCTTTTTTACACCCTGCCTATAACTTTTTTTGTAGCATCTACACTCTCACTCCTAAAACTCTCAAATGATAATGAAATTGTAGTTATTTTTGCTCTTGGTATAAAACCCTCATACATCCTAAAAACATTACTAAAACCTGCTCTACTTCTTAGTATGGTACTGATGTTGGACTTTCTTATTCTTTTTCCCCATGCTACTGTTCTCTCGGCAAACTTTATCTCCTACAAAAAAAGTGAAGCGAAGTTTAACCTCGCGGCAAGTGAGTTTGGAAATAGTTTTGGAGATTGGCTATTGTATCTTGGAAAAAAAGAGAGTGATGGAAGTTTTTCTAAAGTCTTTTTGTTTAACAAAAAAGAGAAAGAAGAGATTCTAATAGCAGCAAAGAGTGCTAACCTACTCAATGACTCAGGGATACTAAGACTCAAACTATTTGACGGTCAAGGTTATAGTTACTCAAAAGAGAAGTTTACACAGATAAACTTTGAGACAATGCTCATAAACGATACCATGACAACCAATATCCGAACATATAAAAAACCTCTTGATTTTTGGCTCTCAGATGATAGAGCAAAAGATAAAAAACAGATGCTCATTACAGACCTTCTTATGAGCCTTTTTCCTATAATAACTCTCTTTTTTGTTGTGTCTATCGGAGTTGTTCATGCTAGACATAGAAAATCACAGATATATCTCTATCTTTTTTTAGGTATCATCCTTTACTACGGTGCTACCATAGGTTTACAAAATGCACTCGGTTACTACACTATCCCCGTAGTAATTTTCACATGGTTGATGGTTACATACACTATGTACAGAAAAACTATTGTAAATAGATTTTAAATGCGTGTTAAAGTCACTCTTTCTTATAATGGAACACACTACTTAGGTTCTCAGATACAGACAGAAACTACTAATACTATAATGGGTCAGATGCAAAAAGTTCTAACACAACTAGGCATAGACTCTAAAATTATTGCGAGTGGACGAACAGATAAATCAGTCCATGCTACTGGACAAGTCTGTCACTTTGACCTTCCTGACTTTTGGCATGATACAAAAAAGCTCAAACGAGTACTCAATGAAATGTTGCCTTCAAGTATACATATCAAGTATATCTCTCAAGTTGCCGATGAGTTTCATGCCAGATACTCAGCTAAAGTTCGTACATACAGATACATCATAAAGAAGGGACAAAGTAATCCTTTTGAAGCTGACTTTATCACTTTTGTATCTCAGTTAGATATTTTAACCATTACAAAGAACATACAACTCTTTATAGGAGAACATGATTTTACTTCATTTATGAAAACAGGAAGTTATACCAACAGTACTACTAGAGAAGTATATAAAGCTTTTGCTTATGAGCACAAAACTTACCTAATTTTAAACTTTCAAGCCAATGGTTTTTTACGAAGTCAGATTCGTCTGATGGTTGGAGCACTACTCACACTAAACACAGACGAGATACAAAAAAAGCTAAATAACACTTCACAAAAGAGCCTTAAACCAGCTCCTCCCAATGGCCTATATCTTAGTAAAATAAGTTACTAAAATATACTTTTAATCTTGGCTAAAATCATACCAAAGTACTCATGAAGACTCACAGTAGAAATATAAAAAGCACTCACACTTGGCACTCTTAACAGCCCTCTATAGCTTTCTTTAT
>DQSP01000210.1 GCA_015663215.1 Sulfurimonas sp. | reverse complement strand
ATTCAAGCAAACCACCAAAGCATGAAGAGCAGGTATCATCAGAAAGTAAAGAAGTGGATATAGACATTAATGATGATAATATTCCATTTTAATGGAAGATGAACTAAAGCTATACATCAACAGCGAGTGTTCAATATGTGGCACGTGGGAACATGAGGTTAAGATACACAAACACCCTATCACTAGCCAACGATTTATCACTTGCCGAAAGTGTTTTATCCAACTACAAAAAGAAAAGAGAAATATTGAGAAAAATACCAACACGAACGGGCAATAAGCTAGTAGAGCTTAGAAAATACATAGATGGGAAGTTCAAAGACGAACTAAAAAGAATATCCATGTTAAAAGACGTAATCGAAATAAAAAAATCCTTGCGAAAACTGATAGACAGTTTTTGATATAATGCCAAATGCTAACAAAAAAGAAACAACTTACCAAAAACAAAGACCAACCAAAACCCACAAAGAGATATAGAAAATGTAAATATTGTGGAGAGAAAAGTGTACCTTATGGGGCAATGCAACCTTTTTGCTTTAAGAATAAATGTATCAAAGCCCACAACCAAAAAACAATAAAAGCACAAATAAAACAACTCAACGAAAAAGACACACGATATTGGATAAGAATAGCTACTAAGTGGTTCAATCAATACATTAGGCACAGAGATAAAGACTTGAATTGTATCTCATGTGACTATGACTTCAAAAAGGGGAGTAGGCAAGGACACGCAGGGCATTTTAGACCAGCAGGAAATCATTCTATATTGCGATTTAATGAGCTTAACGTATGGAAGCAGTGTAGCATATGTAATAATCATAAAAGTGGCAATGTAGGGGCATACGAGAGAGCTTTAAGGGGAAGAATAGGAGATGATGAAGTAGATACTTTACTGAATAACAATACTCCTAAGAAGTGGACGATAGAAGAGTTGCAAAGTATCGTCGAGGAAAGCAAGTTGAAGTTGGAAGAGAATTTCACCCAAAAACAAAAATAGATATAATTTCCTTAATTGACAAAAAAGGAAAAACACCCATGCAGAAATCGGTAACAGCATTTTTCAACAAAATAAAGCACAATGAAGACTTTACAGAATTTGAGGAGAAGTTAAAAGACGAGAATCTTGAAATTCAATCTGTAAGAAAACAATCTACAACAACACTTAATGGACAGATACTTACTGTATATGAAGCATATTTAGCTGATGGCACAGAACTTGAAGTGAAAGTAAATAATAAGGGGATAATCAGAGGTATCATTTATGAAGATGTTGTTATTTTAGATATAGATGATAGCCTGAAAAGTCTACCCCGAAAAGCCATAGAGATAATCAAAATATCAACAAAGCAACGACTACAAAAAGCAAGACAAAAAGACATGAAAGCCTTATCTAATGTAGAAGACATATTAGAAGACAGCAAAGAAGATATTATTAAAGCACTTAAAGCAGAGATTATCGAGCTAAAGAAGTCAATTAAAATAAAAAAGTTAGGAGTATAAATTATGGAAAATTGGTTACAAGTTAGAAGTACTTTAGACGCTTCAGTATATGATAGGCAGCACTCAATGGCAGAAGCACTCATTACAGCAGATATGGCTTATCCACACGCACATTCAGAAGTATATAACCCCTCTACAGATAATGTGTTGGCAGATTCTATTGCAGGAAAGAACTATAAATCGTTCCTAAAAGTTGGAAGATTAACCGTAAAGAAGCTAAACAAAAAATTAAGAGATGGTGCGAAAATTGAAAGTGATAACTTTTCATTACACTTAGGGTTCATAGATAAGTGGGGTGGGAAGAAGTATAGATACTACCCTATGAGCTTACTATTAGAAGATGGACAAATGTTAATCGGTCTAGCAAGACAAACGGGTGCAGACGCAAACAAAGCGATGATTAATAGAAGTACAGATATTTTTATAGACAGATGGTATTTAAATGGAGCTAATATTAGTAAGCAAGTATTTAAGGGTGATAGAGATGAAACCAAAGAATTACTTAGAATAGCTACTATTATTAATGGCATTCACACAAAATTTGTAAAAAAAGATGGTGGAACAGCAGAAGATAAAGAGATTAGAAAACTTACTAAAGAGAGAGATGCATTAATTTTAGAGTTGCAGGGGCTTAATGAAGATATTATTGAGGAAGATATTCCACTTAATGAGGAAGATGTTCCACTAGAGCCTATAGTCGAAGAAGAGCTTACTGCCGCAGAGGAAGAGTTAGAAGAGGAAGTGATTCCCTTAGAAGATATTCCACTAGACAAGCCCACAGCAGCGAAGCAAACGGAAATTGAAAAAGAGTTAGAAGAGGAAGTGATTCCTTTAGAAGATACTCCATTAGACAAGCCCACAGCAGAGAAGCCATCGGAAATTGAAAAAGAGTTAGAAGAGGAAGCAATGCCTTTAGAAGTTACTCCACTAGAAAAAGCAAACGAACTAAAAGAAAAAATACTCTCTGCAACAACAATAGACAATGACATCATAGGGTACATAGAGGAGATAGAAGAGTTGTTCAATAAAAATCCTAAATTAGAAGCAACAGCACTTCAAGAAATCTCCGACCACCTTGAAAACTTAGCAGGGATTTAATAATGTTTAAGAAAAAATCGAGTGTAGGAATAATCTACACGGGCGATGAAAAAATCATCATGGGTAAAAGAAAAGATACAAGAGCGTGGACGTTCATAGGTGGTGGCAAAGAAATGTTTGAAACCCCAAAAGCTTGTATAATAAGAGAGATTAGAGAAGAGATAGGAATTAATGTACTCAATGTTAGTTTTATTGAAAAAGCCGAAACACCAAAGGCTATAGTCTATATCTATAATGTATTCTTAACAGAGCATAGTGACGGATTGAATTTTACTGTATTAGCAGACCCCGACCAAGAATTTAGCGAGATAAAATGCTTTAAAAGAGAAGAGATTAAAGACCTTTATTTGCATTTTCCTTTAGAAGACAATGTAGTCACTAAAGTGTTGAGGTTATCGCCACAAATAAAAACAGACAGTCTAGCAGACAGTCCAATAGACAGTCTAGCAGACAAAGCAAGAGAGATACAAAAAGTACAATTAGACGCTGTAAGCGTTGAAGAATTAGACATGGGTATTGTAGAGAAAATAAAAGCAGAGAAGAGCCTAGCAAACAAAGCAAGACTTATTTT
>DQSP01000057.1 GCA_015663215.1 Sulfurimonas sp. | reverse complement strand
CCAACATCTAGTAAAACGGAACGTGTCCCATTTACAGTTGGCATAAAAGTGATAAGAGCAGGTCTAAGCACTCCTTGTAGTCGTCCAAGTCTAAGAGTAGCAAGTGTCATAGCTGCACCGCTATGTCCAGCAGATACAAGAGCATCTGCTTCACCATTTTTTACTAACTCTGTCGCTACATATATCGTACTTTCTTTGCGCTTGACTGCATCAGTTGCACCGTCGCTCATTGAAATCACATCATCAGTATCTACTATAGAAATCTTATCTCTATAACGTTTTGGTAACAGAGGTAAAATTTCTGATTTTTTTCCTACGAGAATAGGAGTGAACTTCTTTTGTTTTAGTGCGAGCAGACAACCTTTAATAATAGGCTCAGGACCAAAGTCCCCGCCCATTGCGTCAATAGCAATTTTAACCATTGACTATTTATACTCACCAGTAGTAGGGTTAAGGTGGTGTGGTAACTTATAAGTTCCATCTTCACATTTAACTGGTTTAGCTAAAGTAATCTTGTAGTGAGTTCTTCTCTTCGCTCCACGTGAATGAGAGACTCTTCGTTTAGGTACTGCCATAATTTATTCCTTATTTTATTTTATTTTTCAGTGCCGGAAGTAATTCCGCCACTTACGCTAAGACCGCTTGGGTCACTAAAGCTTGCCTTTACAAAGCAGGTTTCAGGTATTAGAATTTTTGCAATTTTCACATGAGTGATAATCACTTCTAATGAGTTCAACTTCAGAGTTTAACAACTCTTCCATTTCTACTTCGCCATCAAAGGATTCAATAACATCTAATGCGATATTATTTTCATCTTTATATATACCATCTGAGATGAAAAATTCTATCTTTTCATCTAAAGACATTTTGAATTCTTCTGCACAAACATCACAATCATTCAAGGTTTCCCCTACTAGATTTGCTTTGAGCAGAATTAATTTGCCACCATGATACTGCAAATAACCTTTAAAAGTTATTTCATTAGCCTTTATATCAAAGTCTAATGGTGTTTTGGTAACACGTCTAAGTATAACTTTCACAGTTTTACTTAAGAAATTTCTCTTTCTGAAAAGAAAAATGCAATTTCTACTGCTGCATTTTCTACAGAGTCACTTCCGTGAACTGCATTTGCATCAATATTTTCAGCGAAGTCTGCACGGATAGTACCAGCTTCAGCTTCTTTAGGGTTAGTTGCACCCATTAGATCACGGTTAATTTGCATAGCATTTTCACCCTCTAAAACTGTAACAACAACTGGACCAGAAATCATGAAGTCAACTAAGTCTCCGAAAAAAGGACGCTCAGCGTGAACTGCGTAAAATGCTTCTGCATCACCACGAGAAAGTTGCATTTTTCTTGTTGCAGCGATTTTTAAACCATTGCTCTCAAATCTGTCTAAAATCTTGCCTATAACACCTTTAGCTACTGCATCTGGTTTAATTATTGATAGTGTACGTTCCATTAAATCTCCTCTGAAAATATAAAATTAGAGTGGGATTATATCTAAAAAAAGATTGTTTTTTGTTTAAAGAATAAATTTTGTGGATTTTAAAGTAAAATGAAGCTATTTTACTGCATAAATGAAGCACAAAAGTGCTTCAAAATATTGTACTAGTCTACGATATTTTCGTGATTAATACGTTGTTCTTCAGTGATGTCTTCTCTATGAGATGGGCTATCACCGATAGCATCCCAAGTGATACATCCTTCAGTAGGACATGCTGTTGCACAAGCAGGCTCGTCATGATGACCAACACACTCTACACATTTGTCACCATATACATAGTAAACATCCTCACCATCTGGATTATCATCCTCATCTACTATCGCTTCTACTGGACACTCATCTATACATGCACCACAGTTGATACATGTGTCGTTAATTATTACTGACATTATTTTCTCCTATAATTTTCAATAGAGGTACTATACCAACTATACTTTTAAAAACAGCTAAAACAATTTGAATAATACAAAAATTTATAACTACTGTTTAGTTTTAACAAGAGCACCTAAGGCTTAAAGCCCTAAATACTTCTTAATTTCCTCAGCTCTATCTGTTACTTCCCAAGTAAAACCTGGCTCTTCACGGCCAAAATGACCATAAGCAGCTGTTTTCCTATATATAGGTTTTAGTAAATCAAGAGACTTTATAATTCCAGCAGGACTTAAATCAAAAAGTTCTTTTACACACTCTTCAATTTTTTCTTCGCCTACTTTTCCAGTTCCATGTGTATCTACCATAATAGATACAGGCTGAACTACACCAATTGCATAGGCAACTTGTATAGTGACCTTATCACAAGCACCAGCAGCAACAAGGTTTTTTGCAACATGGCGAGCTGCATAAGCCGCTGAACGGTCAACTTTAGTAGGATCTTTTCCACTAAATGCACCACCACCATGAGGACAAGAACCACCATAAGTATCAACAATAATCTTACGTCCAGTTAAACCAGCATCCCCTTGAGGACCACCGATAACAAACTTTCCAGTAGGATTAATGTGAAAAATAGTATTTTCATCCATCATATCAGCAGGTATAACTTGCTTTATAACTTCTTCTATCATATCTTTATGTATCTGCTCTTGGCTAATACCATCATGATGTTGTGTAGAGATAACAACAGTCTCAACTGCTACTGGTTTATCATCTACATATCTAACACTTATTTGTGCTTTTCCATCAGGGCGAAGATAAGGAACAATTCCTTCCTTACGTACTAACGCTAACCTTTGAGTTAAACGGTGTGCTAAGTGTATAGGTAAAGGCATAAGAACATCTGTCTCTCGACAAGCATATCCAAACATCAAACCTTGATCACCCGCACCGATAGAACCGTCTGCTTGATCAACACCTTGATTGATATCAGCTGATTGCTCACCTATTCCGTTTAATACTGCTGCTGCTCTATAGTCAAAACCATAGTTTGCATCTGTATAGCCAATCTCTTGAATAACTTTTCTAGCAATCTCTTGCATAGGGGCATAAGCCGTAGTCTTCAATTCGCCTGCAATTACACAAAAACCATTAGACACTAATGTCTCACAAGCAACGCGTGCTTGAGGGTCTTTTTCAATAATATAATCCAGAATTGCGTCACTGATCTGATCTGCCATCTTATCAGGGTGCCCTTCTGTTACAGACTCAGAAGTAAATATATACTCTTTAGTCATCGATTTTTCCTTATTGAGATATGAGGTCTTGCCTCATAAATCGTCGCAAGTATATCTAAAACTTTCTTTAATTTATTTGTCCTATTTTTCTCTTCTTAGTTTATTAATAATATTTAGTTAGAATTACATCATTCAAAATACAAGGACATATATATGTTAGTAACAAATCAAGCTCCAGACTTTACAGCAACAACAGTTTTAGGTGACGGTTCAATCGTTGAAGACTTCAAATTATCAGAGAACATGGGTGAAAAAGGTACAGTTTTATTTTTCTATCCACTAGACTTTACTTTTGTTTGTCCATCAGAACTTATCGCATTTGACCATAGACTTCAAGATTTTAAAGATCGTGGTGTTAATGTTATTGGTTGTTCAGTAGATTCTCAATTTTCTCACTTTGCATGGAGAGAAACTGCAATTAACGAAGGTGGTATAGGCCGTGTTGGTTACCCACTTGTAGCTGACCTTACTAAGCAAATTTCTAAAGATTATGATGTTCTTTTTGGTGAAGCAGTTGCTTTACGTGGTTCATTTTTAATTGATGGTAAGGGTATAGTTCGTCATGCAGTAGTAAATGATTTACCACTTGGTCGTAACATTGATGAAATGATTCGTATGGTAGATGCAATGCAGTTTACTGATGAGCATGGTGAAGTATGTGCTGCGGGTTGGACAAAAGGTGACGAAGGTATGAAAGCTACAACTGAAGGTGTTGCTGAGTACTTAGGTAAACACGAAGCTGACTTATAGTCTTAAACTTCGTTTATTAAGCAGTGATTTTTCACTGCTTCACTTTTTTTAAAACTTTTATTTTTGTAACTCGCTCTGTGCTTTATCATTTGCTTTGTTAGCTCTATCATAATAAGCATCATCAGTATGACTCGAACACCCACTTAAAGCTATCATAAACAATAACATTCCAAAAAACAACTTCATCTATTCTCCTTAAAAACTATAAACATAAGCTAAAGAAGCAATACTTCCACGAGGTCCTTTGATAGTTGTTCCCTCATATTCTACTGCAATTGCACTAATGTGACTCAGCTCAAATTCTGCACCTACAGCATACACAAAACCACTGTTTGTTGTGTCAACATTTAAGTCACTAATCTTTTCAAATTCATACTCATAACCACCCTTTACAAATGCTTCTAGCTCATGTGTTATGTGATGGATGTATGCAACATCTAAAGAAGAAGTAGTAAATGTACCTTTTGCTCTTATCTCTTCACCTGTCACTCTATCCGTCTCTACTACATCCGCAGCAACATATGCTACATCTATTTCTGCAGAAAATCCAGAACCAAGTTTATAACCGAGATCAATACCTAAACCAGCTCCAGCATCACCTTTTAATGTTTTCTCACCTTCATCTACTGAAGCACCAAATGAGTATATTACCTTTGTTGCAACATAAAAGTTATTATCATTTTCATGCTCTTCTAAATGCATTTTACGTGCAGATGCAGTTGTAACTGCCAAACTACTCACAATAAGTAAGCTTAATAATTTATTCATTCTATTTCCTTATCTATAATATAATCTTTTAAAATATGATTATAACCTATTTTCTTTTAAATCCAATTAATACTCCAGCAATAATTATCAAAGAAATTCCAAAAAAAGTCAAGCTATCGGGAAACTTATCTCCTAGTAAAAAGCCAAAACCTATGGCAAATGGTATATTAGTGTAGCTAATCACACCAACTATGCTCAAGTTTGATGCACTGTATGCTTTTGTAAGTAGCCACTGTGAAAGAGTAGATATTATTGCCATAAAAGCTATGAGCAGCCAGATAGTGAGGCTATTTGGAAGAATAAACTCAGGGAAGAGAAAAGAGAGATATGTTGGTGTTTGGACTGATGAAGCAACTACAAATAAAAATGCTGGAAGAAATGCACCAACTCCAACAAAAGACAAAACTATAATACGAGAATCATAAATATCTTTTATTTTTTTAATAGTTGTGTAAGCAGCAGCTGCAAAAAAACCACCAAGAACTCCTAAAACATGCTCATAAGAAACTTCCATTGCAAAAGGTTTAGCGATAAATACTACACCTAAAAAACCAATACCAAGTGCAAGTAATGTGCTCTTACTTAAATGTTCTCCTAGTAGATAGTATGCGAGGATAGTCACAAACAAGGGTGATGTTTTATTAAGAATGACTGCTTCACCTAAAGGAATAGTAGCAATTGTGTAAAAAAACAATATCATCGCGATAAATCCAAAAAGTCCACGAGTAAAAAGAAGGTGAATTTTCCCACCACTTAATTTTGGAGGGCTATGTTTAAGTGCATAAAGGATGAGAAAAACACCTATAAGATTTCTAAAAAACACTATCTCTAATGCGGACATATCTTCACTTAGCATCTTAGCCAAAGCACCATTAAGTGCTGAGATAAGTGCAGCGAGTAGCATATAGGCTACACCACTATCTAAGTTTTGAAGATAGCTTATTTTTTTAATTGTAAATCAACTTCAAAGAAATCATCATTTTCAACATGTTAAGCATCCCTTATATTTTTTCGAATTATAGCTAAATATCTTCACTAAATTTTCGAAATAAACCATCCAAATACTCCTTGTGCAACACAGACACCATCAATATCTTTTAATTCTACCTCTACACTTAAACTCCCCCGTCCTTTTTTAGCAAACTGAGTCTTAAACTTTTGTACGGACGCTTCATCTACAAAAGAGTAAGCAGTTAGTTTCGAAGTAGCCGGTTTCTTATACTTCATAGAAGAGTCACGAAGCAGAGGCACAACTAAACCTTCCAACTCAGGAAAAAGTTGTTGTAGATGCATACCCGACTGCGTTTAGCTAAAGTAACCTGAGCACAAGCATGAATAGTATCTATATGATTATGTATATCTTTTTTATTTTCTAAAGATAAGTGATTTTCGTTTTGTTTAATACCAACAAGTTGTACAAACGCGATGTCTGTTGCTTTCATTACACAGCCTTTTTTAAATAAACTTCTATAAGCTTACTCTTAGATATGAAGTTAGCAGCATAAGAGAGCAAAGTATAGTGGTTTTTTTCATCAATTCCCTCTTTTTTCAAATCACTAATATCTTGTGTGTCAAATATTTCTGTTTCATAAATAGCTTTTAGTACTTTTTTTAATAGTAGTTCTTGTTTGTGTGAAAGAACTTCATGACTGTTTTTTTGAACTATTTTAGTATTAAAAGCAATACAATATTTTCTACACTCTCTATTTGCTATTTCTAAACGCAGTTTTGCCAAAAAGAATTTACTTATATTTTCCTCTAAAACTATTTTTTGGTTATATGCCATAAACTCTTTCATCGACTCTAAATCAAGTGTAGCAAAAAGTTCAAAATGAGGAGGAATAAAACCTAAACTTCTCTCAATTATTTTATATACAAGTTTTAACTCACCCGCTGCATCTTCTTTTTTTATCACATCAACTATAAACATTCTTTCTCCTTTTAATTAGACCAAACAGTCTATTATTGGAATACTACAAGAGTTTCACTTAAAATAGACTGAACGGTCTATGCTATATTTTTAATGATTTGAGGTAGTTAGTTAAGTGGGTAATTGTTTGCATGTAGCGTTTAGTGGAAGATTGAGCAGGGCTTAAAGATATACTTCCCCATACCGTCGCAATGATAAACTCAGAAAGAGATTCTACCTCTGTTTCTGATTGAAGTTTACTATTTTTTAGAAGTAATATTATCTTATCTCGTAGTCGATTATAGATAGTGTTAATAGCCACTTCGAAGTCTTTATCCACAGGTGACATCTCTTGGTTAAGTCGGTTAAGAGGACAGCCATAACTCACCAAAATCTCTTTTTTAGAAACTTTTAAAATCGCAGCGAGTAGAGTATCAATTCCCTCTTTAGACTCCTCAACATCCAGCTGATAAAATTCATCCATTTTCAAGTTTATACGTTCACTAACAACTGATAAAACCATCTCTTTTTTAGACTTAAAGTAGTGATATAAAGAACCTTTAGGAATCCCACACTCTTTTAAAATCATAGCCATACTAGTCCCGTTATAACCATTTATGTAAACAAGTTTAAAAACTGCATCTAAGATTTTTTCTCTAGTTGGTTGGCTCATTTTTTCACTACTTTAGTAATAGTTTCATAGTTTTTATGTAAAAATCTAATATCTCTTCTTTTGAATTCAGAAGTAAATTTTATCATAATCTATACATCTTTCACAAATGACATCGCCCTTTCATTTACATAAGCCAAGTCATACCACTGTTTTCTTGGTGCAATGAGGTTTAGATTTTTCGGATTTGAGCTTCGTGAGAGGGCTACATAAAATTGTGAGGGGGCGAAAATTTCATTTGTTTCTATTATGAGGTCTTCTATACTCATGCCTTGTGATTTGTGTATAGTTATAGCAAACGCGAGTTTTATGGGGAACTGGTAGATACTAAAGAGGTTCTCTTCGACCATCTCTTTTTTACCATCCACTGTTTTTTCACTCCACCTTGCTTTACTTTG
>DQSP01000232.1 GCA_015663215.1 Sulfurimonas sp. | reverse complement strand
TTCGTTGGAATGATAAGAGACTAGGTGTCATAGGACCAGATCAGTTTATCCCTATTGCAGAAGAGAGTGGACTTATTATTGACATAGGGTATTTTGTTTTTAGAGAGTCGTGTCTGTTTATGAAAGAGTTAAGAGAGAAGGGTATTTTTCTAGAACAAATAGCTGTCAATGTTTCATCACAACAGTTCTCTGAAGCTGGTATCGTGACGAAGTTTCTAAAGATTGTTAAAGAGTATGACTTGACTCCTGATCTCATCGAGATAGAGATTACAGAGCGATATATTATGGAATCTACAACATCAGATACAAATATTATTGATGATCTCAAAGCTGAGGGTTTTAAGATCTCTATAGATGACTTTGGAACAGGATACTCTTCTATGAGTTATCTCAAAAGTTTAGCTATTGACACTATAAAAATAGATAAATCTTTTGTGGATGATTTACCACATAGCAGTAATGATGTTGCTATTGCCAAAGCGATTATCACACTTTCAAATAGCTTGAACCACCATACTGTAGGAGAGGGAATACAAACACAAGAACAAGAAGAGTTCTTAGCACAAGAGGGGTGTGAGATAGGACAAGGGTACTATTTTAGTAAACCACTTTCAAAAAGTGAGTGTATAGAGTTTATTATCTCACATTAAGTCCTTTTTACTATAATATACTCAATATTTATAGACTAGTAGGATACTATTTTGAGCGCACAACCTTTTACCCATTTACATCTTCACACTGAATACTCACTACTAGATGGTGCTAACAAACTAGTAAATCTAGTTACAGAGGTAAAAGCCCTTGGTATGAGCTCTGTTGCGATGACAGACCATGGAAATATGTTTGGTGCTATTGACTTTTATAAGCAGATGACAGCTGCTGGGATAAAACCCATCATAGGGATGGAAGGATACATCCATAATGGTGAGGAGCTAAACGATAGAAGTTCTAGACAGCGTTTTCATATCTGTCTGTATGCAAAAAACAAGATAGGTTATCAAAACCTTATGTACCTCTCTTCTCAAGCCTATATCCACGGTATGTACTATTTTCCTCGTATAAATAAAAAAGTACTTCGTGAACACTCAGAAGGACTTATCTGTACATCTGCTTGTCTGCAAGGTGAAGTCTCTTGGCACTTAAATCTCGCGAATGAACGTAATGTGAAAAATGGTGCTTTAGGTTATGATGGTGCTTTAGAAGTGGCTCGTGAATACCAAGAAATTTTTGGTGAGGATTTTTACCTTGAGCTTATGCGTCACGGTATTGGCGATCAACTTTTTATAGATGAGCAGATACTCAAAATTAGCCGTGAAACTGGTATACGAGTAGTTGCAACAAACGATACTCACTACACCTACCCAAATGATGCTCAGTATCACGAGGCATTTATGTGTATCGGGATGAATAAGCTTTATGATGACCCAAACCGTATGCGTCACTCTGTGCATGAGTTTTATCTAAAGTCTCCAGAGCAGATGGCAATCATATTTGCAGATATCCCTGAGGCTATAGAAGCGACACAAGAGATAGTAAACAAGTGTGAAGCTTTTGTACCTATTGTAAAAACTCCAACACCACCTAACTTTAAGTTTACAAAAGAGTATGCAAAAGAGGAGGGACTTGATATAAACAATGAAGATGATGCTCCACTCTCTCCAAACGCAAGTGAAGGTGAAAAAAAGCTTCATATGCTCGGAGCTGATAAAGATGATGCTGAGTATTTTATTTACAAGTGCCGTGAAGGACTCCAAAAGCGCCTTAAAATAGTGCCACAAGAAAAACATACTGAGTATAAGGAGCGTTTAGAGTTTGAGATGGATATCATCAACTCTATGAAGTTTCCAGGGTACATGATGATTGTTTGGGACTTTGTTGTCGCTGCTAAACGCATGGGTATAGCTGTTGGACCAGGTCGAGGGAGTGCTGCTGGAAGTTTAGTTGCATTTTCTCTTGACATAACTGACATCGACCCTATGAAATATGACTTACTTTTTGAGCGATTTTTGAACCCTGAACGTGTGTCAATGCCCGATATTGATATGGACTTTATGCAGGCTCGTCGTGGAGAGGTGATAGACTATGTTGTTGAGAAATACGGTCGAAATCAAGTAGCTCAAATCATCACCTTTGGTTCACTTCTTGCAAAAGGAGTTATCCGTGATGTTGCTCGTGTTTTAGATATGCCACTGAGTCAAGCTGACAAGATGGCTAAACTCATCCCTGATGAACTCGGTATCACTCTTAATGGTAAAACAAAGGGTGGTGAGTTTAAAGATGGAGCTTTTCAAAAAGAGCCAAAAATCTCAGAACTTATAGAAGAGGATGCAAATGCAAAACGTGTTTGGGAGTTTGCAAAAAAGCTTGAAGGGCTTAAGCGAAACGCAGGTATCCATGCTGCTGGAGTTGTTATATCTAACGAAGAGCTTTGGAAAAAAACTCCTATCTATAAGCCCTCTGGTGAAGATACATTTGTAACACAGTACTCCCTAAACTACATGGAAGACATTGACCTAATCAAGTTTGACTTTCTTGGACTAAAAACTCTTGATGTTATTCAAAACGCAGTAAAACTCATCAAACGCCGTTATGATGTAGATGTAAACTGGGATGAGATAGATGTGGATGATGCAAAGGTTTATGAGGTTATCCAAACGGGTGAGACCGTTGGAATGTTCCAGATAGAGTCAAGTGGTATGCAAGACTTGAACCGACGTTTAAAACCAGATAATTTTGAGGATCTCATCGCCGTACTTGCACTCTATAGACCTGGGCCTATGGAGTCTGGAATGCTTGATGACTTCATCGAGCGTAAGCATGGACGTAAAAAAGTGTTTTATCCATTTGAAGAGGTTAGTTTTGACCTCTTAAAAGATACACTTGGACCAACATATGGAATGATTGTTTATCAAGAGCAAGTAATGCAGATAGTGCAGATTATCGGTGGTATGAGTCTTGGTGGAGCGGACATCGTTCGTCGTGCTATGGGTAAGAAAAAAGTTGAAGAGATGGAGAAGTATAATCGTTTATTCTCTGAGGGTGCACAAAAACTCGGACTTGATTATAAACTTGCATCTGACCTCTTTAAACTTATAGAGAAGTTTGCAGGGTATGGTTTTAACAAGTCTCACTCAGCAGCTTATGCGATGGTAACATTTCAAACAGCATGGTTAAAAACTTACTATCCAAATGAGTTTATGGCAGCTTTACTTACTTCTGATAAGGACAACACAGATAAGGTTGTTCGCTACATAGATGAAGTAAAACGCATGGGTATAGAACTTGGTCCCCCTGATGTATGTGACTCGCAGTTAGAGTTTTCAGCTATCACAAAAGATGGAAGAGACATCGTTCTTTTTGGTCTTGGTGGGATAAAAGGAGTCGGTGAAGCAGCCATTGAAGCTATGCTTAAAGAGCGCGAAGAAAATGGTGACTACTCAGACTGGCAAGACTTTGTAAACCGTATTGAACCATCAAAAGTGAATAAGCGGGTTATCGAAGCGATAATAAAATCAGGTGGATTTGATAGGTTTGGTTATGCTAGAAAGGCACTTCTTGATCAGATAGAACTTATAATCGACACTGCAAAAAAAGCGAGTGAAGCAAAGAAAAATGCAGTTGGAAGTCTTTTTGGAGATGATGAAGAGATAACTACAGTAGCATTAGAGCTTAAAAATTCGGATGAGTATGAACTCAAAGAGATTTTAGAGTTTGAAAAAGATACCTTAGGCTTTTATGTCTCAGGGCATCCAATGGATAACTTTAGAGAAGAGATGAGTGAGTTAAACTATACACTT
>DQSP01000241.1 GCA_015663215.1 Sulfurimonas sp. | reverse complement strand
TTTTTAGCCTTTAGATAGGTACTTAAACCCATATTATGCAATAGAAAATTAAAAATATTGTCTATCATTACACTCAAGGCATATTCATTAAAAATTCATACCACCAATAAGGTGGCTTAAAATTTTTACTAAACATCCCTTAAGCACAAGCATTGATAATCCGTAATCACAGCAACACAGATGCTTCTCTCAATGACAAGTAAGGAAAGAGCAACACGAGCCGAAATAAGCGATATTGCAAATGCGGTAATGGATGGAACTGATGCTGTGATGCTCTCAGAAGAGAAAGCGGGATCTACAAATATGATACATGTTATCACAAGTGAAGATATGAAAGAGTTTATTTAAAAGTGTATTATGCAAGCCCTGCTATGTAGAGGTAAGCTTGCCAAAGTGCAGCAGAAGATATACCTGCTGCTACACCTGCTATGATGTCATCACCCATGACGCCAACACCACCTTTAGCTTCTCTATCTATACGACCGATAATAGAAGGTTTTGTGATATCAAAGTATCTAAAGAGTGCAAATGCTAAGAAAGACTGTATTAAAAACCCATTATCAAGATTCATTACTTCATCCATAGTTACACCCATTGCTGGAGCGATACTAAGTGCTAACCACATTCCTACAAGTTCATCTATAACAATGTTTTGCGAGTCATGTGTTTTACTTAGCTCTTCGTATTTATTTATTGACTTGATTGCAATAAGTGTGATAAGAATAGTAGCTAAAAAGAGAGTATTTGTATCAAAGTAGATGAGAATGAGCATACCAAGAGGTAAAGAGACAAGTGTTCCTACTGTCCCTGGTGCTTTTGGAGCGAGCCCACTATATCCTAGTGTTAAAAAAAACCAGTTCATTTGTGTCCTTATGTGAGTGAAGATGTTTTGTAAAGTTTCATAAGCTCAAGATAAAAATCTTTTTCAGTATGCTCTTCAAGTAGACCTTTTGTAGCAAAAGTATCGTAGTAGAGCTTTTCTAAGTTTTTAAATCTATTAGGATAAAGCTTTGAGAGTAAAAATGAACTTATCTCTTTTCTAATGAGAACTGCTGGAGGTAAAATTCCCGCTTGTAGTAGTTGTAAAATAGAGTCTGCATGATAAGAAATCTGATGGTGCTGTCCATGAGGACATGTGTTCTTGCTTACAAGTGTTGTACATTGATCACAATAAACATACTCACTAGCAATCTCAATCTCTATGTCTATACCAACAACGCGGTCGATGATAGACTTGTTTGAGTTACAGTCATAAAACATCCCAAGACCTGCATGGTTACGACCTACTGTTAGTCTATTACAGCCATAATTATTTGCAACAATTGCATCAAGAATGATTTCATTATAACCAGCAAAAATATAAGAATTTTCCAGAGGAACAATAAGAACACGGTTTTTTGGTAAAAAGTTGTTAATATAATACTCAAGAGCCTCTTTTCTTACATCATAACTAATATCAGCACTATCGTAAGGTTTTAAAAGAAATATAACAAGCAAGTCAGTACTATCAAGTGTTTGACGGATAAGACGCTCATGTCCACGATGCAGAGGGTTTGCTGCCATTACTAAGGAGCTTGTATGTTTTGCATCTACTCTTTTTTTTGCATTTAAGATATCTATTTTGCCCTTGTTTGGTATTGTTTTTAGAATCTTGTACTCACCGCTTAGTGCCCAAGAACCAAGTCTTTTCATAGTGGCTTGAACACCAGGATGAGTAGCATCATCAGTACCATAGATATGTTTTACTCTATCATGAGGATTGATCTCAAATGTATCAGTAACTTTAAGACTAGCAAACTCCTCTCCTTCACAGAGCAAAATAATTTCTTCACCATGAGATAAAGAACTTATAACTTCCTCATTTTTTTTACCACTTGGTGCTAAAATAAAAGGAAAAGGAAATGATTTTCCATCAATAAGACCAGTCTCGAGAACTTGTTTTGAGTCTGCTTGGGACATAAGCTTTGTAACAGGAGAAAGAAGCCCATCTGCGACTAGTTCAAGTACAGATGCTGCCTCTCTATCTATATATAGGGTTTTACTTTTTCTTGATGATGTCATATTTTTTACGTTTTTCCCATAAGCTTTTACGACTAATACCGAGTTTCTTGCTAAGTTCTGTATCGGGGTATTTGTCTTGATAGTTAAGTACTATAAACTTTACATAATCTTCAATAGGTAAAATCTCGCCTTTATCAAAAACATTATTTTCATTTTTTATTTCTAAAATTGGATGCACTGTTTCTTCGCTATCAATTTTTTCAGTACTTGATATAATAATTTGTTTACCTACAATAAGTTCACAAAAATTCTTTTTATCAGCCTTTTTTAGTACTTGAAAATCAATGATATAGATAAGAGTGTTTTGTGGTAAAAGTTCAACTTCAGCTAAAGATTTTGAATTACTCAGTGTAATAAAGTGAATTGGTAAATTGTTTTTCTGTGCATACTCAAAAGCAAAAGCATCAGAATATTTCTGAAAACTTGAACTTATAAAGAGTGGTAACTCTACATTATCAAGAGATTTTTCATGTTGGGCATTGAGAAATGTATGTGTAAGGTACTTTTCATAAGCAGCCGTACGACGTTTGAGTTTCTCATAGTCTTGATAGTGATTTATTTTGCGGATAAGTTCTTCTATCATGAATGGCTTGAGAATATAATCTTTCGCACCTGCAGCTAAAGGTTTAGAAACAGTGTCGTTACTAATGTATGAAATCATAAGTATAATGATAGAACTTTTAAATGTTTCTATCACAGGAATGAAATCCTGACCATTGATATTTGTTGAGAGTAATACAACATCATAGTTGTTGCTTTTAATAGCATCTTTAGTAGAGGTACACATTTCACATATATGACCTATTTCACCTAGCTTGGTAGCTATACTTTG
>DQSP01000202.1 GCA_015663215.1 Sulfurimonas sp. | reverse complement strand
CATCTCTGCAATTCGCATAACTTCTTTAGTTGTTACGCGCTGACCTTCGATAAACTTCGTGTCAATGTTTAAAGCGTCAAGCATCTCTGTGATTTTTTTACCACCACCATGAACGATAACTGGTTTAATCCCTACAAGATACATAAGTAAAATATCTTCAGCAAATTTCTCTTTTAATTGTGGTGATGTTTGTGCTGAACCACCGTACTTTATAACAACTATCTCTTTACGAAACTCTTTTATAAATGGAAGTGCATCAAGGAGTGTTTTTACTGTTTCTATTTTTGCTTGCAATATTTTTCCTATATTTATCTATATAATTATGCTATTTTATCGAAATTTGCTTTATTTTTGGATAAAGTCTAATACACTCGATGATACATCTATATCAAGATCAAGTAGTGAGAGTGGTAAATCAAAACCTTGAACTTTCACAAAGTCTTTATAAGTAACTAAGAGTGAGTCAGATTTATCTCTTTGTAAAATCTCTAAAAGTTCCTCTTTTTTATAAGAATGATGGTCTGCAAAATAGTTTTTACTTACCACTTCTGGTAAAAATTCATCAAGCCGTTCTGGTCTTGCTATGGCTGTAACTAGTGACATCTTTTTTCTTGTATCTATCAATGTAACTCTGCGTTTAAAGTCTACTCCATCTACTAAAACAGTAGCTTGCTTACCCTTCCAAAGTCTCTCACGAAAAGCACCTGAGGGAAGGCATCGACTATTTTTAGTTTTTACTTCGATGAGAATATCTCTTTTTTTGATATCATGCTTTGAGTAAGCATCATCCAAAAATATACTACTCACACCCATCTCTTTTGCTTTTTTTATACCCTCTTTTCTATTTTCACTCACTATAACTACCGCATTTGGAAGTTTATGTGCATATATCATCGCTTCATCACCGCTAATGCTTACATCACAGAGTATATTTTTTTTATCTTTTACTACATAAAGTCCTGAAGAAGATCTACCGTATCCGCGTAAAATTATCGCTATATTGTCATGAGATGCGGCAAGAGCTATAATCAGTGGAGTTTTACCACTGCCGCCTACAGTTAGGTTGCCCACACTTACGATATCTAAACCAAAATCCTCAACCACCTTACTCTTAAAACGCAGCCACATCAAAAAACAATAAAAAAACGAAAGAGGTAATAAAATAAATGAGAGAAGTTTTTGAAAGGGATCTGGGTTGTAAAAATATTTTTCAACCCAAAATACAAGAGAATTTTTCAAGAAAAAGTCTACACTCTTGTTTTAGCTATTTTTTTCACTTTTTCTATAACAGTTTTCACCTCAGCATCACTCATATTTGCATAAATTGGGAGTGAAAGTACTTGTTGGTATGAACGAAGAGCCACTGGATAATCATTTACACGCAATGAGTACTTCGTTTTATAGTATGAAAGTAGGTGAAGGGGAGTATAGTGAAGCCCCGTTCCTATACCAACATCACGTAGTGCAACAGCAAAAGAGTCACGGTTTTTATCGATTTTAATAACATATAAAGAGAAAGGATTCTCATCATTATCCATAGCTGGTACACTTACATGTGCAACACTCTCAAGTGCATCAGAGTACATAGTTGCTATTTTTTGTTGTCTTTGGATAACAGCATCTTGGTCTGAAACCATAGCACGAATATAAGCTGCGTTTAAAGCACTTAAAGAGTAATCATTTCCAATATCAACCACATCATAAATATAATCGAGAGTGTTTTCATTACGAACTACTGCATGGTTTGCTAGTAGTCTTGCTCTCTCAATGATTGTATCACTATTTGTTACAAGCATACCACCATTACAAATGTTTCTCTTGAGGTGTGGAGAGAAGTTAAAACATACTATGTCAGCTCCTGTTGCACCTATCTTTTTACCTTTATATGTTGCACCAAGAGCATCACTCGCATCCTCAACTATCTTGACATCATAAGATTTACCCATCTTATAAACACGTTCTAAGTCAACTGTAGCACCACCAAGATGAGTAATGATGACAGCTTTGAGTTTTTTACTTTTGTTCTCATCAAGATACACATCTAGCTTATCAAGATTAATGTTGTAAGAGTCAGCATCTATGTCTATAAACACAGGTTCAGCATCAAAGTGACGTACAACTTCTGGTACATTTGGATGTGCGTTTACAGAGCATACTACTTTGTCTCCGCGTTTAAGATCAAGTGCAAGCATTGCTAGATGTAGTGCAGAAGTCCCGTGAGAAGTAGCGAGTACATAATCTGCACCAACATACTCAGCGAACTCACTCTCTAACTCTTCTACTTGGTTTATATCTTCGCCATCAAGTGTATCACTTACATGTGAGTGAGCATCACGAGAGCTTTCGTATCTATTAAATGGTATTTTCATTTTATTTCCTTTATAAAGTTATATCTCTTGGATAGTTAAAATCATGGTTCAATGTTCTTAATGTTAGTTTTGCGATAACAGGCATCTTTCTCTTAAATTGATTACGAAAAATTCTTTGTATTATCATATCTAACATTTTTGCATCTATCCCTCTTGCAACTATTTCCTCACGAGAGAGTCTCTCTTCTACATAAAGCTTCATCGCTTCATCTAACTTAGCATAAGTGTAACCGATGTCCGCTTCATCACTTTGACCATCCCACAAATCTGCAGAAGGTGGCTTTTTTATGATACTCTGTGTTACACCTAAGTAACGAGCAAGTTCAAACACTTCACTCTTATATAAGTCTCCTATAGGATTTAGAGCAGAGGACAAATCTCCATAGAGTGTTCCGTAACCTAGCATTAGTTCGCTCTTATTACTCGTACCTAAAACCAAAGCACCCTCTCTTGCACTTATGTCAAAAAGTGTCGACATACGCATACGAGAAGAGAAGTTTCCTTTTCTCAAGTTATTCAAGTCAGGATTCATCTCTTCATAAGCTCTTAACATCGGTTCTATAGATGCAGTAATGGCGTTTAAGGAAAAATCTCTGCAGAGCTCATCCGCATCATCGAGTGAACTCATCGATGAGTATTGCGAAGGCATTTTCACACACAACAGGTCTTTTTGAAAAACATTTTGTGCTAAAACAGCTACAACAGCAGAGTCTAGTCCACCACTCAAACCTATAACTACCTTACTCAGTCCTGTTTTTTTTACTTCATCTTCTAAAAAGTATTGTAGATACTCAGTGATTTGACTATATTTACTCATTTAAAAACAGTACCTTTATAAATTATTAACTAAGAATATTATAACTAAGTTTTGTAACAAATGAAACTTTAAGTTAAAATAACTACTATTGTATAAAGATAACTTATTTTATGGAGTTCTATTATGTTAAAAAAAATACTTATTATTTCATATTTTCTCTCTTGTATCACACTCTTTGCACAGCATGATGAAGCAAAAGAGTTAATGAAAGATGCTGAGTGTATGTCATGCCATAACAACGAAGACTTTGTAGCAAAAAAAGGTAAAGTTGAAAGTTTTGAAAAACTCTCACAAACGATAGATGCCTGTCGCTTTGGAAACGATGCCGACTGGTTTGATGATGAGAGTCTTGATGTAGCAAAGTATCTTAACCATAAGTTTTACAAGTTTAACAAACCTCTTTATTAGCCATTATCTTCAACTCTTTACACGAAAAGCCTGCTTCTTTACGTGCTTCTATATTTAAATCATCTGGTCTTAAAAAACTTCTAGGATAGTACTTTTTTATGATGTCAAAGAACACAGCTGTGTCAACTCCTGCTCTCTCACAAGCATAAGAAAACCAGACATCTCCTTTTCTTACATGTTCTACTTCTTCATCTAGTATTAGAGTGAGGACAGCTATTATTTTTTCTAAGCTCTCACATTTTGGCAATTTTTTTAGCTTTTTGAGTATCATCGGTGTTGCATCTAGTCCATTTGCTTCTAGGTAACGAGGAACTACTGCCATTCTCTCTAGTAGATTTATAGTCTTTTGTCCTGCTTCAAAGAGTGCGTCATGCACGATGACCTCTCCATAAGTTGAGCCTAACTCTTTGAGTAGTTTTTCTAACATCAAAAAATGTCTTATCTCATCATCAGCAACTTCTAGCCAATCATCATAATAAGCCTTAGGTAGACCACTAAATCTGTAAGCACTATCTATTGCCAAGTCAATAGCTGAGTACTCAATGTGTGCAACTGCATGTATAAGATTTATCTGTCCAATAGTAGCTGTTAGGTTCTTGCGTTTAGGTACATCTTGCGGGGGCACTGACTTGCAAAATGGAGTATAAGATGGCATTTGCAACTCTACTGGAGTGTAGCTGTACTCAAATGCCACACTCCCCTGTTTATACTGCTCATAAAAACTCTTAAACATTTCTATCTTTTCTAAAGGTTTTTTTGCAAGAAGAACCTGCTCTAAAGTTTTATAATAATTCATAGACATAAGTCCTTAGTTAAAAATAACACCAACTTCAGCGACTACAAGAGAGTTCTAGTTATAGGCACATTTTCGTAGAACTAGCCGTAGCTAAT
>DQSP01000115.1 GCA_015663215.1 Sulfurimonas sp. | reverse complement strand
TGTAGTACTCAGTCAAGCCAGCCTTAATACCAACACCATCTATCTCTGGAAAATAAGTTGAAAGTTCTTCTAAAGTTTGTTGTGTAAATTCTGTATACTCTTTATCTGCTGATATTTTTGAATACCTATCAAATACAAAGTTATCAAATACTCTTTGAATATCTGCAACTTGTGTACCATTACCAATATTACCAGCACCTGTAAAAAGTGGTGTTTGTGCTGCTTGAACTACTCTTTGTCTTGTATAGCCTTCTACTTCTGCATTTGCGATATTGTTACCAGTTGTGTTTATCCCAACTTGTGCAGCAGCCAGACCACTATAACCAATGCTTAGACTATTAAAAATTGAAGGCATCTTACACCCTCACTTCTAAAATCGATGCATTTTGTGCAGTAACTTTATCATAGCCTTGCATTTCAGTTGGGACAAGTCTTTCTAAAAATGTATTATATAAGTTACTTACAAGTAAAACAAATTTTGCATACTTTTTATTAACTTCTCGTAAGTTGTTTAGTTCAACTTTAAGTTCTTCTAAAAGTATATGCTGTTCTTTATCAAGGAGATCTGGTAAGTCTATGTCAGGGTTAGATGTCATTAAAGAAGATATTTCGTGGTCTATTATTGCTTTTTTTACTTCAAAACTTTTTAATTTTTCTTCTTTAAGAGCTAATCGATCGAACTGAGTAGTATGCTCAGCTTTCTTTATATCTTTAATGTCAGATTCTGTAATGTTAATTATATCCCTTAAATCACTGAGGGCATTTTGTAAATAATGTGATAACATATCTAACTCCTGTTTTACTTTTTAGTTTGAAAGTAAAGAATCCGCCATCTTTTGAGATAGGGCATCAACATCTACTTTATACTCGCCTGAGTCTATCGACTCTTTGAGTTCATCGACTTTACTTGCCTCACTATCAGATGAGACATTTGCAGTCTGTTTTTGTTCTTTTACTTCGCTAGTTTTACTTGGATAAGTAGCACGAGTTGCAGAAGCATTTGTTTGTGAAATCATAATTTATCCTTTATACTTCTATATCGGCAAATCATTCATTTACTTGAGTGTTTTCCTCACTTTTCTCTACTTAAATAGTCATATAACATTTGTGAGAAACCAAAGCCCCCTGCACTCGCTTTTGAGAGTTCATCACGGTACATTGATTTGTATATTTTATCACCTGGATCTTTTTGAGACGAGAACATGTCTTTATCATTCACTGCGGCATTATCCATTAACATTTTAATGATAACTGCTTCAAATGCATCTGTCTGTTGGCGAAGTTCTTTATCATCTACATTCTCATTTATCTTAGGTATATTTGTATTTTGGATTGTTAATTGTGCCATGCTTGTCATACTATTTATACCGTATCCCATTACATTACCACCAAGTCAGCTACTATGCTTCCAGCACTTTTCATAGCTTCAAGTATAGAGATTATATCTTTAGGAGTTGCACCCATTTTTTGAAGTGAACGCACTAAGTTTGCGACTGTCGTAGTTCCTTCTTTTGTATATACTTCATTTTCATTAAGTCCTATAACTAAATCTTTATCAACGATTACAGCTCCATCGGGTGATAAGAGGTTTTTTTGCTCAACTATTTTTATTGTGATATCACCATGTGTAAGTATTATTGGCTTAAGTTCAATGTTAACACCTGCTACTATTGTTCCTGTTCTCTCATTAATAATGATTTTATTTTTAGGTCTATAGTTCATATCTATATCTTGAACTTCTGCTAAAAACTCTATCATTGAACGATTTTGAGGACGTTTTAACTTGACACTTCTTGAGTCAGTTGCTACTGCCACTTGAGTGTTATAAAAACTATTTATTGCTTTTTGCACAGCTACTGCATTTTTAAAATCAGCCTCTTTGAGTGATAATGTTGCATACTCTTGATTAAAGAGGTTAATGTTTATTTCACGTTCTATAAAACCACCATTAAAGACAACTCCAGTGGTAGGATGTGTTATTGCACCACCCCTTGTGTTTCTTCCACCTATACTTACAGCACCTTGACCTAATGCATATATCTTACCATCAACCCCTTTTAAAGGTGTCATTAGGAGTGTTCCACCTTCTAAAGACTTTGCATCACCAATGGAAGAAACAGTAATGTCAAATTTATCACCCTGTCTAGCAAACGGCTTCATCGTTGCAGTTACAACAACGGCAGCAACATTTTTAGACTTTATATCGATTGGATTCATGTCAATATTCATCGCTTTTAACATGTTTGAGATTGACTGGAGTGTAAACTTTGAAGTTGTTCCATCACCTGTTTTTTCTAAACCGACAACGAGAGAGTAACCGATAATTTGATTTTCTCGAACACCAACAATATTTGAGACATCATTGATTTTAGTGGCATTTAGTGCTGATATAAAAAGAAGCAGTAGTAAAAAAAGTTTCATTATAATCCTTAAGTTACTCAAAGATTAGCAATATTTATTCCACTTTAGTCTGCAGTAAGGTATGTAAGACTTGTATTTCCAAACTTTTTAGTTTTTATGATGCTAAATGCACCAAGTTGTTCATCTATTTCTAAACCTGTCATATGTTCTATAATTATCATACGAACAACTTCCACAGGTAGCGACTTGATGAGATTCATAGTTTTATCATAAATCTTTTCCATTCCCTCGCGTATACTAAAAGGAGGATCTACATAGAAATATGCATCTTCATTCATTTTCTTTAGCTTAGAGACTACTGCATTTATGTTTTCAAAGCTGTTCCCACCATATACACTACAAGCACTTGGCTCTGTTTGTGAGATATTTTCTTTTAAAACTTTGAGAGCATCTCTATCTTTTTCCATAAAGTATATACTTTTTGCCCCACGACTTAATGCTTCAAGACCTATAGAACCACTTCCCGAAAAAACCTCTACAAAATTGGCATCTATTATGTCAAACTGTAAGGTATTAAAAAAAGACTCTAAAACTATTGTTTTTGAACTTCGTGTTGTCGTTTTACTTGGAAGTTTAAGAACTTTTCCTTTAAACTTTCCACTTATTATTTTTTTTGTAAACTTTTTGTTGTTATTTTTCATAAAATGCTTTGACTGCTCGTATTATATTTGCTTGATACTCTTGTGTTAATGTCTCTATTCTATTTTCTAAGATACTAAAGTCCATTGCAGGGTTTAACTTTTCTCTGTTATGAGTTTGGGCACTCTCTTCTTGTGAATTTAATTCTAAATGGCATTTTTCTAGTGCTAAAATAAGTTGTGCTTTTGAAAAAGGTTTTTTCAGGTTAGCTGATGCATCACTCCCTATGTAAAAACATTTCTCATCTTCTAAACAAGGCTCATCTCGTACTACGATATCACACTTACTGTAAGTGCTCAAATGTTTATCTAAAAAAAGTTCTAAAGACTTCTGTAGAAGTGGTGAACTACACTGTACTGCTATTTTCATACATTCCCTTATAAGTAATAATTTATACTATACCTTAAATCGTCATCACACTCACTGCTAAGTAACCACTGCACATAGGATATATCATTTAAACAGACTTCTTCTATGTACTTTCCCTTATGCTTTCCAAAAGAGAATTTCTCTAAAAGTACTTCTTTAAAAGTTAGTTCTTGCATCTGCTCTACATTTACCATCTCTTGAAGATAGACAAACAAAAGTTTAGTCACTAAAGTATCACTCAGTGCATTATGTGCAACTAAAGCATCTTTAATTCCATACTCAGATTTTATTTTTTCTTCTTCTTTATAAAGCTTTAACTCATAACGGAGAAATTGTAGCGAAAAGCCATCACATTCTTTGATAAGATGTTTACTAATGCGAAGGGTATCTATGATAGCACCCTTCCAGATAAAACCACTTTTAGCCAACATTTCTAAGTCAAACGCGATATTGTGTCCGACTAAAGTATTTGCATCATTATTGTTTTTTTCTAGCTGCTTATAAATATCACTCTCACTAAAGGACTTTTTATTTTTAAGCATCTCATTTGTTATATGATTTACACTTGAGGCTTGTGTGGACATCTTTTTGCCCTCATTTACAAGCTCATATGCATAACTATCATCATCTATAAAGGCTACAGAACAGATAAAGTCTTTAGTCTCAAGTCCTGTGGTCTCAGTATCTAAAAATATCAACATTTTACTAACTTTACTCGCTTACATCGAGCAGTTAAAATCATAAAAGAGAAATATCCTGCGACTAAGATAAAAACATATAGAACATAGATATTAAACCAATCAAAAACAGCAGTAGATTCACTAAGGGTATATGAAAAAATCAGAGCCACTATCATTTGAGCACCAACAAGCCATATAATCAACATAAACCATTTTCTCCACACTTTGACTAAGTCACCATAACCCACCTCTTCTATCACTTGTATTTCTCCCTCTTTTGGGCAAGTCAGAAGTTGGAGCTTATACTTGTTATAACAACACTTAAAGACTTCTTTGTGTGTTCTAAATAAAAAAAGTAAAAGAGTAAAATTCCAAAGGATGAGAAACCAAAACTTTGTAATATCAAAAAGTGCTTCTTGTAACTCAGGGGTAAGTTGTGCCATTCCTTGTGAGATATACAAGTAAGCACTCACACATATCGCTAAGACTAGAGCAGAAGAGATGCTACTAAGAGTTAAACGCAGTGCCCATACTATCCAAAGATAAAGGTAGAATTTACTCACTCTTTTTTCCAAAATCACCGAGCATACTGTTATAATGTTCTAGCGTCATAAAACTCTTCTCAAATCTATAACGAATGATAAACTCAACGACACTCTCCTTAAACTCACAATCTACACTCTCAACTCGACCAAAATATGCAAGTGAAATATTTTTACTTTTTACTTTTGCTGTTTTATCATAACTTATTGCTAAGATCTGTAAATACTTGCCCTCTTTTATCTCCCCCAAATTTTCTTGTAGGAGTGATGCCCCTGAAAGGTTAACAGCTTTAAATAAAAATAGTTCTTCAAATGTATCTAGTTTTTTACTAATACCGAGTTCAACAAAAAGCTCATGTAATTTAGACATATTATTTTTTCTTGTAAGCTCATAACTTGATATTTTATTTGTAAGGTTTTTTAGTCTATCTAAAGCTGAGCTCATCACTATTTCCTTTATTAAAATTATATCAAAATTAATTAGATATAATATCATAAATTATTTTTACTAAAGAGACTTATGGACTACTTAAAAGCACAGAGTGTTGACTCACTCAAAGGTACTATCAACATCTCAGGTGCAAAAAATGCATCTCTTCCTCTAATCGCGATGACTATTCTTGCAAAAAACAGTGTAAACATCAAGAACTTACCCCAAGTTGCTGACATCAAAACACTACTAAAACTTCTCACAAACTTAGGTGCAAAAGTTAACTTTTTAGATGAAAAAGTAGTAGTTGACACAAAACCCTTACACGAAACAAAAGCTACCTATGACATAGTAAAGACGATGAGGGCTTCTATTTTAGTTCTAGGTCCTATTTTAGCTCGTTTTGGTCACTGTGAAGTTTCACTTCCTGGTGGTTGTGCTATTGGTCAGCGTCCAATTGACTTACATCTCAAAGCCTTAGAACAGATGGGTGCACAAATAGAGATAAAAGCAGGATATATCGAAGCAAGAGCACCAAAAGGTCTTCAAGGATGCAATATTATCTTCGATAAAATAACTGTAACAGGAACGGCAAATATTGTCATGGCAGCAGCCCTGGCTAATGGTAAAACTACCATTACAAATGCAGCCAGAGAGCCTGAAGTAGTGCAACTCTGTGAAGTGCTGAATGAGAGTGGTGTTACTATTGAAGGAATTGGAACAGCAGTACTTACAGTACATGGAACAGCAGGAGAGCTTATAAATATTGCTGAGTTTAGTATCATACCAGACCGCATAGAAGCTGGAACTTATCTTTGTGCTGGTGCAATCACAAAGTCAAAAATCACTCTTACAAATGCAGAGCCTAAACATTTAGGAGCAGTACTCTCAAAACTCGAAGAGATGGGAAGTAGTTTTACCTTAACTGATGACACCATAACTATCCATCCCGCAAAAACTATAAAATCTGTTAAAATTATTACTCAAGAGTACCCTGCTTTTCCTACAGACATGCAAGCACAGTTTATGGCGCTAGCAACCCAAGCAGATGGTGTTTCAATCATAGAAGAGAGACTTTTTGAAAACCGTTTTATGCATGTGAGTGAATTACAGCGCATGGGTGCTGACATAAGCCTCAATGGTCATACAGCAACGGTCAATGGAAAAACAAAATTGAGTGGCACAGATGTAATGGCTACAGACTTAAGAGCTTCATCAGCCCTAGTACTCGCAGCACTTGTTGCAAATGGGGAAACCAACATTCACCGTATCTATCATTTAGACCGTGGCTATGATGCTTTAGAGAAAAAGCTAGGTGGAGTTGGAGCAGATATACAAAGACTCTCAGAGTAAGTATATCTTACTCTGTAAAGCCTCTTTTAGTCTTCAAATATTATCATCTCATAAACACTTCTAGTTGTTACAAGAGCCTTATCAGGTGCAACAGAGTGTGCATTTGTAGCACGATTTACCTCATGTCTAAGTTCTGCTATCTCTTTTTCCATAGAGTCAACATTTCCCTTTAAACGTAAGATAATATCAACACCTGCAAGATTTACACCGAGTTCACGTGTTAAACGCAGGATAAGTTTTATCTTATCTATGTCACGCTCTGAGTAGAGTCGTATGCGACCATTTGAACGTGATGGACAGATGAGATTTTCACGTTCATACTGTCTCAATGTTTGAGGGTGAATCTCAAGTATCTTTGATACTATGCTTATTAGATAAACTGGCTCATCATAATTATGAATCATCTCTTACTCCTTAGGAAGTTTTTCTTTCATCATCTCTACTAAGTCTTCATCTAAATCGTCAATATTTGGTAAAACTATATTTGCTTTTAAGTAAAGGTTTCCACGAGTTTTTGTTTTACGGTTCATCGCACCCATCTCTTTTACACGAAAACGCTGACCATTTTTTGTGTTTTGTGGTACTTTGAGTTTTATCTCTTTTTCTAGTGTTTGTATAGCTATTTTTTCACCAAAAAGTGCCGCTGAGAGTGGTACATCAAAAGTTTTAACTAAGTCATCACCCTCTCTTTCATACTCTGGACTAGCTGCAACTGTAATTTTTAAGAATAAGTCACCAATGCGACCACCTTGAGCATGACCTTTACCTTTAACACGCATCTTCTCACCAGTGTTCACACCAGCAGGAATTTTGATGTCAAATCTATCTCCATTTACAGCAACAGAGTGACTTCCACCAAGGATGGAGACAACAAAAGGAATAGTAACATTAGTTTCCATGTCAAGATTTACTTCTTGATGAAAGCCTCCTCCACCAAAACCGCCACCGCCAAATGGATTTCCACCGCCACCTTGAGAGAACATCTCACGAAGTATATCTTCCATACTCCCTGCTCCTGCTCCACCATGGCTACGGGAAAAATCATGAAAGTTTTGACCACCAAACATTGCATCACCCTGCATGTCGTACTGCTGTTTTTTCTCTTTATCACTGAGGATCTCATATGCTGAGTTTATCTCTTTGAACTTCTCTTCTGCTGATGAATCCTTGTTTACATCTGGATGATACTTACGTGCAAGTTTTCTATATGCTTTTTTTATCTCTGATTCGCTAGCATTCTCGCTAATTTCTAATGTTTCATATAATGATTTTGCCATAATAGTTCCTATAAAATTATTTATATTCTTTAAGTGCAATTATATCACAAGAGTTGAGTCGATG
>DQSP01000177.1 GCA_015663215.1 Sulfurimonas sp. | reverse complement strand
GTAAAAAGATTGGATAGAGCAGTAACTACAGTCATATCCACAACTCTCAACCGCATCAAGAGTCAAAAGGTTACAACACCTAGTTTTTTCACTTGCAACTGGACAAGCACCAAACCCTAAAGACTCTTTTTTCTCACTTTGAAGCTTTATCTTGTGAGGTTTTATTTTATTTTGAAAATCTGTATAAGAAGTTGGTTTATGACGAAGTTGTTCATACTTTTTTTTAACATGAGCTATTAACTCTTTTTTAAGTTTTTTACCTTCATATTTATGACTTAAATCCTCATTCCAAATATCTTCTATATCGCCCTCTTCCCACATTTGTAAATCTGTAGAGATCTCTTGAAGTTGTTTTAGATCTTGAAAAGATAATCTATATTTTTTAGTTATATACTCTTGAAACTCTTGATTCACAATTATTCACCTTTTTTATTATAATATTAAAATACCATTAATGGAGTTAAAATGAAAATAGTATTTTTAGATCGCTCAACTATTGGCGATGATGTTGAGTATGAAAGGTTTAATACTTTAGGAGATGTGGTTTTTTATGACACTACAACAAAAGAGCAAACTATGCAAAGAGTTAAAGATGCTGATGTTGTTGTAACAAATAAAGTTGTGATAGATAAAGCTATCATGCAAGAGAGTAGTTTAAAACTTATCTGTGTAGCAGCAACGGGTATGAACAATATCGATTTAGAATATGCAAAAGAGATAAATCTTGAGGTTAAAAATGTAGCAGGTTACTCAACTGCTAGTGTAGTGCAACTTACTTTTGCACTCTGTCTATCTTTGATAAATAGTATAAAAGTTTATGATGAGTTTACAAAGAGTGATGGTTGGGTAGATAGCCCTATATTTACAAAGTTTAACCCTGCTTTTTTTGATATTAGTGGTAAAAAATGGGGAATTATAGGTCTTGGAAATATTGGAAAAGGAGTTGCTATCGTAGCATCAGCTTTTGGAGCAGATGTTAGTTACTATTCAACAAGTGGAAAAAATAGTGATAGTGAATATAAAAGAGTTGAACTTAATAAGCTTTTACAAGAGTCTGATATTATCTCGATCCATGCACCACTAAATAGTGATACAAAAGATTTGATAAACAAAACTAATTTACTATTTTTAAAAGATGATGCAATAATTTTAAATCTAGGAAGAGGTGGTATAATAAACGAGAAAGATTTAAGCCTACATATAGATAACTCAAATATTAAAGTTGGTTTAGATGTGTTGGAAGTTGAGCCTATGAGAGAGAACTGCCCTTTTAGGTTAGTTAAAAAAAGTGAAAATCTTATTATCACTCCTCACTTAGCATGGGCTAGTGTAGAGTCAAGAAGAAAGTTAGTTGATGGGATTTATCAAAATATTAAGGAGATAAAATGAAAAAAATAATTTCAAGTATAGTAGTAACTTCAAGTTTAGTGTTTATAACAGGTTGTGTATCAAGTGGAGCTGTCTCTCAGCATCGTGCAGGGACTATATCTCAATCATACCCAGGTGTTATAACTATGGTAGAAGCTAGTCAAATACAAGGTGATGGAGCACTTAGTAGTGTTGCTGGTGGTGTTGCTGGTGGACTATTAGGAAGTAGAGTTGGTGGCGGAACGGGAAGAGATATGGCTGTTATGGCTGGTGGACTTCTTGGTGGGATACTAGGTAAAAAAGCAGATGTAAGAGATGCAAAAAGATTTACTGTAAAACTTGATGATGGTAGAAATATAACAACTGTTTTACCAATAAGTAGCAACAACCCTATGAACTTCTCTCAAGGAAGTAGAGTTATGGTCTATATAACAAATGGTAGAGTTACAGAGATAAGATAAGTTTCCAAATAGAAGAGGGTTAAACCTCTTCTATCAGGTGACTAAGTTGTTCAAAAAGTTTCAGACTTGCATCTTCCATCTTTTGTGAGTTTTCTAATATATCTTTAACCATAGATTTATTTAGTTTTTTATCTGTTAGAGCGATATTTCTGTTTCCATATTCATGTACACTCTTGTGTGTTTCTTTTATCAATTTTAAAGACTTTGTTTTACTAAATGCCTTAGCACCATCTCCATTATACCACTGACTAAAAGAACATTTATGATGGTCTATTTGTTCACTTTTAGAACCATCGTCTGTTAGTATTGTATTGTATACATTTGCTTTGAAAAGTATATGTTGACCTTTTGTTTTTGTTGTAAAGTTATGAAGTTTTATTTTTTGTGCAATATCAGCTGTACTATTAGCAAGAGTATTAAACTCTTCTATAGTCTCTTTAAACTCTTCAACAGTTGAAGCTGACGAAGATGCAAGTTCATTTACACTTTGAGCACTTACTTGGATGTCATTTGTCTCTTGAGATAGAGTTTGCATGGTAATAGATATTTCACTTGTAGCTTTTTGTGTTCTCTCAGCTAGTTTTCTAACCTCATCTGCAACAACAGCAAAACCTCGACCATGCTCACCAGCCCTTGCTGCTTCGATAGCTGCATTTAGTGCAAGTAGATTTGTTTGATCTGCAATATCTTTGATAAGATTTACAACAGAAGTTACTTCATTTGTTCTTTGGCTAAGTCCATCAATCTTACTACTTACTTCATTTATTAGTTCAGTAACTGTATTTAATTTATCTGATAAATCTATAGTAGAAGATATAACACTATTTGATTTTGTAGCTGTAGAATCTGAGTATTCACTTATTGCATCAGCAAACTCAGCACTTGTTTCAAGGTCAATATCTATGATATCTATCGCAGCTTTGATTCCTCCACTCATCTTGTCAAACTCAAGTTTAAGCTCAGACTTTAGACCTACCTCTTGACCATCTATGACAGATTCAACACCTTTTTTCATAGAGTTACAACTCTTTTTAAAGTCTCCCTTTAGTCCAGAGCAAAAAACTTTTCTATAAGCTAGACCTTGTGAAGCTTTCTCTATAGCAGTGTTGGTATTTCTCATCAAAGCTTCCATTTGATCCATCATATTATTGATACTCCAAGCCACTTTTGATAGTGGATCTTTTGGATCTATTTCAGTTATTCTAGCTTCAAGTCTTCCTTGTGATGCTTCACTTGTTACGAAGTCTATCTTTTTAGCTAAGCCACTAGCTGTTTTGGATGGCGATAATAAACTCATCATAGCTTACTCCTTTTTCTTCTAATAAATTTGTTAGATAACTCATTGAGGCATCTATGCCACTACTTGACTCTAACTCTGTCATTTTTTTATATATAGGTTTTATGATTGATAGTGCATTGTCATTTGGTTTTATTCTAACAGAGTAGTAACCTATAGTATTGCCACTTTGGTCATATGAAGGTGTTACATTTGCATATACCCAGTAGTAGCCACCATCAGCAGTGCTATTTTTTACATAAGCAAATATCTCTTCTTTATTTTGTACCCTACTCCACAATAGTTTAAATACTGCACGAGGAGTATCTGGATGTCTAACTATATTGTGTGGTCTTCCTAAAAGTTCTTTTTCAGTCATTCCTGCCATATCCATAAATATCTCATTACAGTATGTAATATTACCCTTAGTATCAGTTTTTGAGACTATAAAATCTCCACTATTCATTACTTTTTCATAGCTACTAGCCATTGTTACACTCATTGTAAAGCTCCTTTTTTATCTTGTTACTGCTACAATATCGGTCATTTAAAAAATAACTTTAGGGAATATATATATGTTAATAGATGGTTTTAATCGCGAAGTTGATTATTTAAGAATTTCAGTAACGGAAAGGTGCAACTTTCGATGTCAGTATTGTATGCCTGATAAGCCATTTAGTTGGAAACCAAAAGAAAATTTACTCTCATTTGAAGATATGTTTTTATTTGTAAAAGCTGGAATTGATGAGGGAATTAAGAAGATTCGTATTACTGGAGGAGAACCACTTTTAAGAGAAGATTTAGATAAATTTATAAAAATGATACATGATTATGATAGTAGTGTTGATTTGGCTCTTACAACAAATGCCTATTTGTTACCAAAAGTTGCACAAAAGTTAAAAGATGCAGGACTTAAAAGAGTAAATATATCACTTGATTCACTAAAACCAGAAGTAGCAAAACAGATAGCTCAAAAAGATGTTTTAAAAGATGTTTTAGAGGGAATAGACAAAGCTATAGAAGTTGGATTAAAAGTAAAGATAAATATGGTACCACTAAAAGGTATCAATGACAATGAAATAGTAGATATTTTAGAGTTTTGTAAACAAAGAGATATAGAAGTAAGATATATAGAGTATATGGAAAATGCTATAGCAAAAGATGATCTAAAAGGTTTATATGGTCGAGAGATACTTACCCAGATAGAGAGAAAACATATAGTTTCTAAAATTGGGCGAATAGGTAGTAGCCCAAGTTTTTCATATAAGACAAAAGATGGATATAAGTTTGGAATGATAGACCCACATAAGCATGACTTTTGTGAAACTTGTAATCGTATAAGACTTACTGCTGAAGGGTTTTTGATACCTTGTCTGTATTTTGAAGATGCGATGAGTATAAAAGAAGCTGTTAAAAATAAAGATATTCAAAAAGCAGTAGAGATTTTAAAAATCGTACTAAAAAATAAACCAGAAAAAAACAAATGGAGTGAAGACGATACCGAAACTTCAAGTAGAGCATTTTATGAAACTGGAGGATGAGTTATATTTAGTTGAGAGCTTTTACTCTTTTCAAGGAGAGGGAAAATATGTAGGAACTCCCTCTGTATTTGTACGATTTGGTGGATGCAATTTAAACTGCAAAGGTTTTGGAGTTGAGATTGTTAAAGATGGAGTTACCCTTGTTGGATGCGACTCTCTTCGAGCTACAAACAAGACTCATTTTAAAGATAGTTGGACAAAAGTTACAGATGAAAACTTTTTAATAGATGAGATAAATTCTCACATGATAGAGCTCGATTTTAAACCTGATATTGTTATAACAGGAGGAGAACCTCTTTTGTGGCATAAAAATTTGCTATTTGTTCACATGATAAAGCACTATTTATCTCTTGGATTTAATCTTACTATCGAAACAAATGCAACTATTGAGATTGATTTCATAAAGTATCCGTTTTATAAAAATATAACATTTGCCATGAGTGTAAAGCTTAAAAATAGCGGAGAAGAGCTAGAAAAAAGAGTGAATAAAAGAGCCATAAAAGCCATAAGTTACAATGCTAAAAAATCATTTTTTAAGTTTGTGATGGATAAAAACCACCTGAGTACTGATGAGATTTATAAGATAACTAAAGATTCAGATCTGTCTATTTATTGTATGCCACTAGGTTCAACAGCAGATGAGTTAAATCTACATGATAGGGCTGTTGCTCAGTTTTGTATTAACCATGGGTTTAGGTATGTTGATAGAATGCATATAAGACTTTGGAATAATGAGGAGGGTCGATGATAATAAGAAAACTATTTAAGTTTGAAAATGCACATATTGTTAGAGATTGTTCTAGCAGTAGATGCAGATTTTCACTTCATGGACATAGCTATAAAATAGAAGTTTTAATAGAATCAAACTATCTTGATAATGGACAGATGATTTATGACTTTGGATTGACTAAGTTTCATATAAAAGAGCTTATTGACTCTTTTGATCATGCTATAACTCTATGGAGTGGGGATGATAAAGAGTATAAAGATGATATGAAAAAGCACTCTTTGAGGTGGGTAGAACTTCCAGTATCTCCTTCTGCTGAACAGTTTAGTAGAGTTATCTTTTTGATAGTTGAGAAAGTTTTACAGCTTTCATCTATGAACAATGGTGAGAAAAATGTAAAATTAAATAGTGTAATAGTTCATGAAACTGATACAGGATATGCTCAAGGATTTTATGACGATGCTCATAGTTTGCTGATGGGTGAGATAAAACTTAAAGATATTGTATTTAGTCAACAAGTAATAGATGAGTGGAGTGATAGTAAGTTATGGGAAAAACTGTTACAAAATAAAAAACTTGCCCCAAATATTATCTGATTTACTTGTTATTTAATATTTTTAGCTAAAATGTCACGGTAAAAAAAAGTTTAAGGAAGTCAAATATGAAGAAAAGTATAATTTTTTCTGCAGTTGTAGCTGCATTTTTAGTAGGATGTGGTGATAAAGGTGGAGAGTCTAACACAATAAGTGATATTGCTAAAGTAGCAGTAGAAAAAACTACAGAAGCAGTTAAAGATACAACAGCTGCAGCAGTAGATAGTGCTAAAGAAGCAACAAAAGCAGCAGTAGAAAAAACTACAGAAGTAGCAAAAGCTGTGGCAACTGACACGGTAGAAAAAGTAAAAGAAACTGCAACAGCAGCAGTTGATACAGCTAAAGAGTCAGTAACTGCAGCAGCTGCTACAGCGACAACAGCGACTACAACAGCAGTAGCAACAGCAACTGAGAAAGTTGTTGAAGCAAAAGATGCAGCAGTTGCAGCAGCAACTTCAGCAGCAGCTCCAGCAACAGATGCTAGTAAACTTTTTACAGCATGTGCTAGTTGTCATGGTAAAAATGCAGAGAAAAAAGCTCTAGGAAAAAGTCAAATCATAGCTGG
>DQSP01000165.1 GCA_015663215.1 Sulfurimonas sp. | reverse complement strand
TTTAGTCTGTACCCAAATGGTAAGACAACAGAGAGTTGGTACTTGCTAGTATCTAGTCCTAAAATTTCTTCAACTTTCTCTTTTTCATACCCCTCAATAGGACAAGAGTCTATACCGAGAGTTGCTGCACAAGTCATCATATTTGCAGTTGCTATGTAAGTTTGTCTTGCACTCCATGAGTATATGTTTTCATCAGAACTTAATGTCTTTTCTAAATGACTGGCATAAAGATCAAGATACATATCAAGTTTATCTTGTGGCATATCACGGCGAGCAAAACGTTTTTTTACCTCTCCACTCTCAGGTTTAAGTGAATTAATACCTGCTAGAACTATCACAAGATGTGAGCAAGAAGTGACTTGAACTTGATCCCAACAAGCAGGGCGAAGTTTCGCTTTTAACTCTTCATTTGTGATAACTAAAAACTTCCAAGCTTCCATACCAAAAGAAGAGGGGGATGTTCTTCCTGCTTCTAAAATTCTAAGCATCTCTTGCTTAGTGATTTTTTTACTCTCATCAAATACCTTACAAGCATGTCTAAATGCCATTGCCTCAGCAAATGTTTTCTCTTGACTCATGATTTTTTCCTTGTGTTGAGTTGGATTGCACTCTTTATTGCGTTTATGTAAGAGAGTGTTTTAGCTTTACCTTGGTAGGCTATGTCAAATGCAGTACCGTGGTCTACTGATGTTCTTACTATGGGTAAATTGAGTGAGATGTTTACACTCTCATCAAAGTGTAGGGCTTTTAGCGGTGCTAAGCCTTGGTCGTGATACATTGCAACAAAATGATTATAATTACAACGCACATGTGGAGTAAACGCCACATCGGGAACAATAGGACCTACAAAACATTGCACACCTAACTTTTTGTTTGCACTTTTGATGGCTTTGAGCACTCGCATATCTTCATGTCCAAGCACTCCGTTATCTCCTGCATGAGGGTTTATACCTAAAACAGCTATCTTCTCATCAGCTCCAAGTGAGAGTGAAGCATAAAGGTCAAGTAAAAACTGTTTGAGAAACTTATAAGTTACTTTTTGTGTTACTTCTCTAAGTGGAATATGCTCAGTAACAAGCGCCACAAACATTTCAGGGCACCCTAGCATCATAATAGCTTCTGCATCAAAGTGCTGGCGAAGTAGGTCAGTATGCCCCTTGTACTCCAACCCAGCCATCATCCAAGCCTCTTTATGTATAGGCATAGTAACAACGCCATCAGCTTTTTTCTCTTCACAAAGTTGAATACCCGCCATAAAAGAGTCATAAGAGTAACGACCAGATTCAGCACTTACTTCTCCTGCGTTTATAGTAAAACTACCATCAACTGTATTTAGTGCGAAGTCTTGAGGTAAGTCTACTTTGAGTAGAGTTGTCGCTTGAGAAAGTAACTCTTCATTTATGCAGTATATAGGCTTACAAAGTTCTGATACCTCATGATGAGATTTAAGAATGATTTCAATCCCAACACCATTTAGGTCACCTACACTTATAGCTAAAGTTGCTTTAGACATGGCGGGTAGTAAGCTTTTTCATCTCTTTAACTGCATCACTTAAACCCGAAAAAACACTTCGAGCGATGATGCTTTGACCGATATTTAGTTCAGTTATCTCATTTATATTCATCATTTCATGTACATTATGGTAGTTGAGTCCATGTCCTGCGGCTACTTCTAGCCCTATCTTTTTTGCATGAGTTGCTGCTTCTTGTATCTTGAGTAATGCCTCTTCAAGTTTTTCACTTAACTCATAGCGCGGTAGTTCTAGCTCTTTTACTGAGTGATTGGAGTGTCCTAAGTTTGAGTTGAGCATCGCCCAAAGGTTGGAGAAGTGACCAGTGTGTAGTTCTACCATCTCAGCACCAAGTTCTTTACTTTTATCCATAGCTTCTATGGTAGGGTCTACAAAAAGTGAAACGGGAATGATGCTATCGTGGAGTTGTTCTATGGCAAAACGGATTTCTTCTTCGTAGCTAAATACATCGAGTCCACCTTCTGTTGTAACTTCTTCGCGTTTTTCAGGAACAAGAGTTGCACGGTGTGGTTTAATGTCAGCTACAATGTTTAAAATCTCGGTATTGATAGAGCACTCTAAGTTCACAGGCACTTTAGAGTGAGCCATGATGTTTGTAACATCACTATCTTGGATATGTCGTCTATCTTCTCTCAAGTGTATAGTTATCTGGTCTGCTCCAGCCTCACAGGCTACATAAAGTGCTTGGAGGATATCTGGATCATTTACTCTTCGTGCTTCTCTAAGCACTGCTACATGGTCTATGTTTACACCTAAAGTCATTTTTACCATCTATTTAGCCCTGACACTTTTGTAAAATTCATTATATTCTTCTTCTAATGTAGCGCTCTCTACTGATTTGCCTATGTAAACTTCAATAGTCATTTTTTCTTCATAAGGAGCATCTTCAAATACTTTCTCATTATTTCCATCGATGTATATAGGAATGATAGTAAGTTTATTTGCTTTTGCAATTTTACTTGCACCACTTTGAAAACTTGTAACACCTTCACCCTTAAAACGCTCACCCTCAGGGAACATATATAGGTTCATATTGTCAACTTTTTTAAATGTTTTTTTGATATTTTTGAAAAAGCTTAAAAGCCCGCGTTTGTTATCAAGATCAACACTTATACAACCGCTATACTCAAAAAATTTACCATAGATAGGAGATTCAAAAAGTTCTTGTTTTGCTATCCATGCACCATTTTTATGCTCTCTAGCAAAGATAGATTCCATCACCATGATGTCTAGGAGTGAACGATGGTTTATAGCATAAAGGATTCTATTTTCTTTTGGAAGTGAGCCATGAACTTTAACATCAATATTTAAAAAGTTTAAGACTTCTTTAGAGTAGTTTTGACGTTCTTTTGAAAGTTCTTCATATGCTGGTTTTAAAGTGATGAAGGGGTGAAAGAAAGTTTTTTTGAAGATTTGAACATATTTGAGACCAAGCTCAACATAAATATAAATTTACCAAT
>DQSP01000065.1 GCA_015663215.1 Sulfurimonas sp. | reverse complement strand
ATTTTAAGCCACCTTACTGGTGGTTTTAATTTTTAATGAATGTGCCTTGAGTGCAATGATAGGTGATATTTTAATTTTCTATTGCATAATTTGGGATAAAACAATCAAACTTTCAATATAAAAATGTTTTTTACATCTAATACCACTATAATGTCATAAATAAAATAAATGAGTCAAACTATGTTAAAAATACTATTTTCACCCTCTGAGGGAAAAAATGATGGTGGCACTGCAACAAAAAAAGAACTTTTTGGAGCGAGTAATGCCAGAGATGAAATTCTCAACACTTACAATAGCATAGTGTTAAGTAAAAATGAAGAAGCAATTAAAGAACTTTTTGGCATAAAAAAGTTTGATGCTTGCAAACCATATATAAATGATGTTTTTGACTCTGCTCTTATGCCAGCTATTGAGCGCTATCAAGGTGTTGCTTATGATTATTTGAAGTATTCAGACCTCGTTACTGCTGCACAAATATACCTCAAAGAAAACACTATCATTTTTTCAAACCTTTATGGCCCTCTCCTTGGAGGTGATGCTATTGCCAACTATAAAGTAAAACAGGGAAATAGTGTAGGAAGTATAGTACCTGAGAAGTTTTACAAGGATAGGTTTTCTTATCAACTTGACCTATATTTAAGCCCACATGATATTTTAGACCTACGTGCTGGGTATTATGAGAAGTTCTATAAAACGACACAAGCCTATACTACATTAAAATTTTTAAAGGGTGGTAAAACTGTAAGTCACTGGGCAAAAGCATATAGAGGTATAGTACTTCGTGAATGTGCCCTACATAATATCACTTCCCTCGAAGAGTTTATGGCATTAGAGATAGAGGGTTTAATGACTAAAGAGATAAAAGTCACTAAAAATAAAACAGAAATTGTCTACGATATAGTAGAATAGACTTCTTAAAAGTTAAAAGGAAAATATATGCAAGATTCACAAGAGTACAAAGATAAAAAAGCTTTCTTTGAAAAAATCATTACACTATATGGTAGAAATGTAGTTATAGAAGTACTGCAAGATGAGAATGTAGAAGTACATAAACTCCACCTTGCCTCTTCAAACAAACCTGACGGTGCTATAAAGACTATACTCTCTCTTGCAAAAAGTCGTACGATAGAAGTCACATACCATGAGAAAAATTCACTCTCTCGCATAAGCAAAAATGCTAAACAAGACCAAGGGGTAGCCATAGACATCATCGCTAAGTCTTATTTAAATGCAAATGAGATAAAGAATATGTCCGCTTACAGACTCATAGCTCTCGATGGTATACAAAATCCTCAGAACCTCGGAATGATTATAAGATCTTGTGCTGCTGGAAATGTTGATGGCATAATCCTTCCTAAAAAAAGCTCTGCGAAAATCTCTCCGCTTGTAATTAAAGCAAGTGCAGGAACACTTTTTAAACTTCCTATCTATTTTTGTAATGCTCTTGAAGATATACTACCAGATTTAGATGATACAAAAATCTATGCCCTCTCTTCTCATGCAAAAAATAACATTTATGACTTAAACCAAAGTGAAAAAAGTATCTTTGTTTTAGGAAACGAGAGTGATGGAGTGAGCCAAGAAGTAACAAAACTTTGCAATAATTCTATATCTATTCCAATGAAACGCGGAGTTGAATCATTAAATGTTGCTGTGACAGCTTCACTTATCGCATTTATGAAGTCATAATCTCATAAGGGCGACTAATCTCGCCTAAAACTTCACTCACTGACATATGACGTGATTTTCTCACAAACTCTTTCCCGTCTAAAAATATCAGTACCGTAGGAATCGCATACACTCCAAAATGAGGTGCAATGTCTTCTTCTACTGAAATGTCCACACTCTCCACTTGAAACGCAGGAAAGTTTTTATCTAACTCTTCTAGTAGTTTTGGCTTTAAGGCATGACAGACATTACATGTTGGAGCGGAGAAGTAAACCATCACGGCGATATTTTTTTTTATTACATTATTTATATTTTCTATTGTTTGCATCCCAAATTATAGTAAAATTAGCTTATGAGTTCAATTATATTTAGTATATTAAGCATTTATGTTTTTATTGTTATGGGTTATGTGGCTAAACGCAGCTTTAAAGAGCAGATAGATGATAAAACCATCACCCTTATAAATGTCTACTTCCTACAAGTTTTTTTAACCTTTTGGGGACTCCTGATTCGTCCTATCGATATCTCTCTCCTTTATGCACCTTCTATCTACTTTATAATAGTACTGATTATTCTCATTATCTCTGCGTTTGGAGCGAAGCTTCTTTTTGAGAATAAAAAAGAGTACTCCATTGCTACTGTGGCAGCTATCATCGGAAATACTGGAAATCTTGGTATCCCTATAAATATCGCCATTTTTGGTGAAGAGTCTATTCCCTACACTACAGTGGTAAACCTTGTGAATGTGTTTGTTGTTTACACCATTGGTGTTTACTACTACTCTCGTGGAAGCTATGATGCTAAAACTTCGCTCACAAACATTATTAAGCTTCCTATCCTCTGGGCAGCTATAATAGCTATACTACTAAGTGTCTATGAAGTAAAACTCCATGAAAGCATTATGAATATGCTCATGATGGGAGCTTATGCTTCTATGACTATGCAACTTTTTCTTTTTGGTATCTATCTTTATGGAACAAAACTTAAAGAGATAAACAAAAAACTCTTGCTTTGGGTTATGACACTAAAGTTTATTCTTCTACCTCTAACCGCCTTTATTATTTTAGTAAATATTGATTTAGATCCAATGATTAAAGGCATAGTTTTTATAGAGCTAATGATGCCACTTGCTATTGCTAATGTAAATATCGCATCATTATATGAGTGTAAACCTAGAGTTGTTACAGCTTTAGTATTTGTCTCTTCATGTCTATTCTT
>DQSP01000144.1 GCA_015663215.1 Sulfurimonas sp. | reverse complement strand
AACCATAACGTGGTGAAACTGGACAAGTAAATAATTTTTAATAGGTCTTTTATGCAATCAAAATATAGAATTGTTGTTATTATCTTTTCTTTATTACTAGTTTTATCCATTGGTATCTCTGTGTCGAACTATAAAGTCTCTATGCAAATGGCAAAAGAACAGCTAAAATCACACTCACTTCCTCTCTCTGTCGATAATATCTACACCGAAATTCAAAAACAAATTATAGAACCCAATCTTGTTTCATCTATGATGGCAAGCAATACATTTCTCCATGAGTGGTTACTCAATGATGAAGACTCAGTCTTAAAAATCCAAAGATACTTGGAGAGTATCAAAAACAAGCATCATGTTCTTGGAGCTTTTTTAGTCTCAGATAGGACTAAAAACTACTATACGCATAAGGGCTTTGTTGAACAAGTCAAAAAAACGATAAAGCGTAATCAGTGGTACTTTGACTTTAAAGATTCAACAAAAAACAGTGAAATAAATATTGATCTTAATAAGTATTTAAATGATAGTCTTATTATGTTTATCAACTTTAAAATATTCGATGATGATTTTCATTACCTTGGATCTACAGGAGTTGCCATTGAAATCTCATATATTAAAAAAATGCTTAAACATTTTAAAAAAAAGTATAAACTCACAGTAAACTTTTTAGATGCAGAAGGTAATTATGTACTTTTAAATGAAACAGATAATAAAGTTCTAATTAGTACATTTAAAAATAAAATTCTTTCTGCAAAAAGCTATCTTGTTGAGTATGAAAAAGATGGTTCTACATACATACTTAATTCAAAATATATCCAAGAACTTGATGCCTACCTTCTTGTAGAGGCAAAAGTAGATGACTTTACAAAAGAGACTAAAGAAGCTTTCTATCTAAACATAGTTTTTTCTCTCTTTTTAGCTCTGATAATTGCAACTATTCTTATCAATATTATTCGCAACTACAATAAAAAGCTTGAAACACTTTCACAAATTGATGCCCTTACAAATATTCCAAATAGACGAAATTTTCATGATAAGTTCGAGTACCTAAATAATTTACGACAACGTTCTTCTGAGCACTTGTGCCTACTCTTTATTGATATTGATGATTTTAAAAAAATAAATGATGAGTTTGGTCATGGATATGGTGACATAGTTCTCCAAGAGTTTGCAAAAATTTTACAAGCTAGTGTGCGAAAAAGTGATTTGTTTGCTCGATGGGGAGGAGAAGAGTTCATCGTAGCATTAGCAAATACACCAATAAAAGAAGCTAAAGATTTAGCAGAAAAAATCAGATTTGCCACTGCCCAATCCCAAAAGATACAAGAGCTCCTCTCTAAACCAGTAACTATTAGTTTATGGCTCACTCTTTTTGAAGAAGATGATACACTTGACACCCTTATAGCCCGAGCAGACAAAGCGATGTACCAGGCTAAAACTTCTGGTAAAAATAGAGTCTGTATACTTTAAAATGAAAGCGATGATACTAGCAGCCGGTCGAGGTGAGAGGATGCGACCACTGACAGACTTCCTTCCAAAACCGCTTTTAGAAGTGAGAGGGAAAACTCTCATCGAGTGGCATATAGAAAAACTTGTACGAAATGGTTTTAAAGAGATAGTTATAAATATCGCCCACTTAGGATATAAAATCTCTGAGTACTTAGGTGATGGGAGCAGATATGGTGTGAAGCTACTCTACTCAGATGAGCAAAATGAAGGAGCTTTAGAGTCTGCTGGTGGCATTAAAAAAGCCCTTGCTCTTTTAGGTCACGAGCCTTTTTTAGTGGTAAATGGTGATGTCTTTTGTGAGTATGAATTTGACTCTAGTTTTAATCTCAAAGAAAAAAAAGCACATCTTATTTTAGTACCAAACCCTGAGCATAATTTAGAGGGAGATTTTGGACTTTTGAGGGATGTAGTTTTAAATGAAGCTGATGAAACGTTCACCTTCTCAGGCATAGGGTATTATACTCATGAGTTTTTTGATACTATAAACATAGAAAAAAAATCACTTGCACCACTTTTAAGAAAAAGTATAAACAAAAAAGAGATAAGTGGCGAAGTGTTTAAAAAGATGTGGCACGATATCGGTACACCTTCAAGATTAAAAGAGATAAACAATGAACACTAAACTACTACTCATACTCCTAACCCTAAGCACTTTACTTCAAGCAAAGTATACTAACTGTACTTTTAAGAACAAAGACTATGCAGATGTCTGCACACAAGCCGTAAAATCTGGTGTGTCTTATAAGTATGCCAACCAATTTTTAACATCCTACTTTAAAACACAAAAATATGATGAAGTGAGTTGGACATACCTACAGCCAGGTAAAATTAAGCACCATCAAGCTCAAGAGAAAAAAGCAAACAATGTACTAGTAAAATACATACCACAGATGATAGAAAACCTGCATGAGTACAAAGAAGTATATGATTATGTAGAAAAAGAGTATGGGGTAAACCGTGAGATAATCGCTGCCATTCTTTTAAAAGAGACAAAATTAGGGAAGATTAAACCTACTCATGATGCTTTTATAGTTTTTAACACTATGGTCGTACGAACAAAACCAAACTCTACGAGAGAAAAATGGCTACTTAAAATGGGTAAAACTAATATGGCATCCATCATAAGCCACTGCTATAAAAAAGGGGTAGTACCTGAGCAATGTAACCTCCCCTCTTCATATGCAGGAGCAGTAGGTATCCCTCAGTTTATGCCAAATAGTTTTATCTATGCTAAGTCCTATAAGGGAGAAGTAGCTGACCTTACAGATATGCAAGATGCCATCGTATCAGCTGCAAACTTTTTGCATCAAAAAGCCGAATTTAGCCAACTAATAGACTGGGATACTATGCCAGATATTCCACAAGTTGAGGCACAATGGTATGAGTTTAATTACAAAACTAAAAATGCATCTTTTGTATATGAAACGGGTAAAAATGGGAAGGTTTATAACTCTTTTACAAAAGACAAGCTAGAACTACAAGAGATGAAGAAATATGCAAAAAAGATAATGCGATACAACAACTCATCCAACTATGCAGTTGGAGTTATGCGACTCGCTTATGAAGCTCACTATAATCTTTACCAATAACCCCTTAATTTTCTTGCATTAGTACAAGTTCTAAATTTCCACTAACATAATTTGCTAAAAATGTGAGTATCTCTAAATCTTTCTCATCAAAATCAACATGTGGTTTGTTAAGCAGTTGCATGATGCCCATTACTTCACGTTTAGAGTTAAAGATAGGTATTGTAAGCATATTTTTTGTCACGAAACCACTTTTTTTATCTATGTTTTGCAAAAACCGTGGGTCTTTGTAAGGCTCGTTTACGATTT
>DQSP01000284.1 GCA_015663215.1 Sulfurimonas sp. | reverse complement strand
TCTGTATAAAAAGTGATAGTAACCTTCTAGTTTCATAAGCTCATCATGTGAACCTCTCTCTACAATCTTACCTTTATCCATAACGACAATAACGTCAAAATTTTTTACGGTATTGAGTCTATGTGCCACAACAAACATGGTGCGTCCCTTTTTTATTTTATCAATATTATCTTGGATAATCTTTTCGGATTCATAATCAAGAGCTGATGTTGCTTCATCAAAAATCAATATCTTTGGATTGGTTAACAATGCTCTTGCAATAGCAACTCTTTGTTTTTGTCCTCCTGAAAGAGACCCTCCCCTTTCACCTACTTCGGTCTCATAGCCCTCAGGAAACTCAGATATAAACTCATGGGCACCTGCGATGGTTGCTACCTCTATAATCTCTTCTATAGAAGCACTGGGTCGTGACAGAGCAATATTATCTTTAATAGAACCCGAGAAAAGATAGTTTTCTTGAAGTACTACCCCAATATTATTTCTAAGCCATTTAGGATTCATATGACGTATGTCTATATCATCAATGTAAATTGTTCCACTATTAGGAACATAGAGCCTTTGAATTAATTTAGTAATGGTACTTTTACCACTTCCACTACGTCCTACTAAGCCTACTGATGTTCCTGGTCTAAACCCTATAGAGAAACCATCAATTACCATTGGGGTATTGGGAGCATAGGCAAAGCTCATGTTATCAAAACGTACATCTCCTTTTATACTTGGGAGGGTAATGGCTTTATCATTGCTCTGTTCAGTTGGAGTATTTAAAATATCTCCTATTCTATCTACAGAAAGTAATGTTTGTTGAAACTCATTCCATAGATTTACCAAACGTAATATTGGTCGAGAAAATTGGTTTGCAAACATCTGAAAGGCGATAAGTTGTCCTACTGAAAGTTTGTTCTCTAAGACCAATATCACACCAAAGTAGAGCATAGAAATGGTCATAAGTTTTTGCAAAGCACCAGAGACACCACCTAATATATTAGAAAGATTATTAAGATTAAAACTTGCTTGAACATAATTGGCTAAGTAATCTTCCCATTTCTTTTGCATGGAACCTTCAAGTGCCAATGATTTTACGGTTTGAATACCTGTAACCGATTCTACCAAATAGGCATTTGATTGAGCTCCCATTTGAAACTTCTCTTCAAGTCTCTTTCTAAGTACGGGAGTAATCGCTAAGTTAATGACGGCGATTAGTGTTACAAACCCTAAAACAATGAAAGTTAACTTAGCACTGTATAAGAACATAACAGCCACAAAAACAAAAGAGAAGAGAATATCTAAAATAAGTGTGACAGATTTGTTAGCAATAAAGTCACGTATTTGGTCAAGTTCTCTTGCTCTTGCAATAATATTACCTACTTTTCTCTTTTCAAAATAGACCAGTGGTAATGCTAATAGATGATAAAAGAGTTTAGCTCCAAGTTTTGCATCTATTTTCGAGGTCGTATGGGCAAAAATATAATTTCTAAGTAAATTTAAAATCAAATCAAAAAGTGTTACTGCTAAAAAGGCAATGGCTAAAACATCCAAGGTTGTCATGGAGTGGTGCACCAGTACTTTATCTAATATTACTTGGGTAAAAAGTGGTGTTACCAATCCAAAAAGTTGAATAATAAAGGAGGCTATTAATACCTCTGAGATGGCTTTTTTATAGTGTAAAATCTGAGTAAAAAACCAACCAAATCCAAACTTGACCTGTTGACTTAAAAACTGTTGCTTTAGCACAATGGTTTTTCCATCTGCTACTTCATTGTAGGTTTCATACGTCAAGGTATAAGGATTTTTTGAACTCATATCAAATACTAGAAGCTCATTTTTCTCTTCATCTGCTTTTATAATGGTCATATAGCTACCATCTTTTTTTAAGACAATGGCTGGTAGAGGATAGTTTTTAACTATCTTCTCTATGGAAAGCTTTTTAATAGAAGCTTTAAAACCCTCTTTTTTAGCAACTCTGGCTAATACCTCTAGGCTAGGCTCTTCTTCTCCAAGAGCATACTCTTTTATGATACTTCTACTGTCTATGGGTATTTGGTTGAGTTGACCAACTACCTCTAATGCTACCAATGCTGATTGCAATCAACACCTCCCCTATATGTATATTTAATTTTATTGATGCCAAGCACTTTGAATAATTTGCGTTAATGCTGCGTTGGCTCTAATATCTTGATTTGAATCTATGTCCAATCCATTGTCATCTGCATAAGCATGAATCTGTTGAACAATATTATCTATGTCTCCAGAACTCAAATAGTTTCCATCGGCTAATTCTACTCTTTCAATGGCATACTTATCTTTTGTTTGGTACTTAATTTCTATCTCATCGCCGTCACCATATTGGATGAGTAAATCCTTCTTGTCAAAGATAAAGCTAATATCTTCAGCAGACACACTCTCTCCAAAGACAATACTATCGGTATCATAACTTCTACTTTTAGATTTGTCTTTAATAGTATCTTCACCATCACCTTGTTCAAAGTAATAAGTGTCACTTCCATAACCACCTTTCAAGTAGTCATCTCCTGTTCCTCCATATAAACTATCAACTCCTTTATCTCCATAAAGGCTATCTTTACCTTCTCCTCCATAGAGTTTATCCTCTCCATCATAACCATAAAGTTTGTCATTTCCTCCATAGGCATATATTGTATCATTCATCGAATTTGAACCACGAAGTCTATCTTTTTTATCTGTTCCTTCAATGATTATTAACTCATCAAGTT
>DQSP01000272.1 GCA_015663215.1 Sulfurimonas sp. | reverse complement strand
GGAGGTACGACGTTAAGTACGGAGTTTTTTGCAAGTACAGGTACAACAAGTAATGAGCAAGAAGCTGTTAGGGCTGTTTATACTAAAGATGTAAACTCAAACAACAAAGACTATGTCTTAGAGTTAAAAAGTACAGAGGGTGAAATTCGTTATGCCTTTAACATAGACTTTGATGCTGAAGAGCTAAGTGTAACTGTAAATACTCCTCCTATTATAGAAAGTTTAAATGTTGTGGTAGAGGGAGATACACTTACCATTACCCCTGTGTTAGATAGAGAGTCGAGTGATGTTAGTTATGTTTGGTCGTTTACAGGTACTCCTTTAGGTAGTGAGACGATTACTAACGCTAATGAAAAAGTACTTGTGATATCAGGATATGATGAAAATAGTCAATTTACTTTACGCTTAAAAGTTTTTGAAAATGCTTCATCTAGCTTTAGAGAGTATAAAATAGGAGGGTATAAGAATAATACTATTGAAGAGCAAGTAGAATCTAATGATAACTTAGATGTAGTGAATAGTTCTTATCTTACTATAATTAGTCCTCAAGAAGGTAGTCAACTATCTGGAACTACAGTGTTTTTTAAATGGAATTTGACACTTACTACTCTTGAATTTCAATCTATTAAGGATTTTGTAGAAGTTTATATTAATTCTTCACTTAAAACTTTCTCAAAAGGAGATAGCCCCTTTACTAAAGAACTAATTATCACATATACTAAAACAGGTTTTTATCTTGATAATCTTCCCTCTGATGGTAGTGAGATTGAAGTTCGCATTACGCCTCCTACAAAGGGAGACAGCATAGTCTATAAGTATATTGCTTATAATTCATCGCTAAAAAAAGCTACTATGAAAGCACCAAGTGAAGATTTAAAACTTAGAAGTAGATTTGCCTATTTTATATGGGACGATACTGGTGCAGAAAGCTATAGTTTATATATAGGAACGCAGAAAGGCTCCTCTGATATAAAAAAATATACAAATCTTACTGTATCAATAAACTTTGATCCTAATCCTTTTCCTGGAGGCATTCCTCTTCCTGGAGGTAACCCTGGAGGCATTCCTATTCCTGGAGGTAACCCTGGGGGCATTCCTATTCCTGGAGGTAACCCTGGAGGCCTTCCTATTCCTGGAGGTAACCCTGGAGGAATTCCTATTCCTGGAGGTAATCCTGGAGGCATTAACTTTAAGTCTACTGTCAAGAACTCACTTCTCTATAATACTGAGTTGAGACAAATAGTCTCTAGGTTATCAGTGGATAAGAAGATATATGTTCGTTTAATCAGTAAAATAAATGGGGAAGATAAATACAATGATTATGTTTATAGAGTAGTTCTTCCGTCTGTTATGAAAACACCTTCTAGTGATGCATACTTATCATCCGATGAAGTGACTTTTAAATGGGATAACTTTGGTTCAAGTACACTTAAACTTTTAGTTGGTAAGAGTGAAAGTGATGGAAGTTATTATGACTCTACTGTTAGTGGTACAAGTCAAATAGTTTCTAATTTACCCAAAGACGGTTCTAAAGTTTACGTTAGACTTTCTAGTTATATCAATAATACATGGGTTAATAGAGACAGTAGCTATACAGCAATGACTACAACAGCATCTAATAATGGTACATGTGAATTTACGGTAAATCATTATCGTCAGTATTTAGCACCTCTAACTATGGGAGCTATTACCTATCCTCTTCTTGTAGGGTCTAAATTGAATTTTAGTGGAGATAGACATTTTGCAAAAGTTGAAAACACAGGGGAACATGATATAGAAATAAAATATAATCGTAGAAAAAGAACATTAGCACCAGGTGAAAACAAAACAATGTATACACCTTTGTGGAGACTGAGTTCTGTAGAGTGTTTAACGACTACAAGTGAAAAAAGAGGTCTATTTGAGAGCTTTAGAGATGAAGTTCTTGCATCAGGAGGAGATATTATTGAAGATACGGGAGATCTTATATATACAGTAGGAGATACTGTAGCTACAGCACTAGTAGAAACTTTAGGATTAACAGGGGATAACCTTCCAGCAGAGATGATTGCTCTGATACAATTTTTAGATGAGGGACTTGCTATTGATGCAACTGTTACTGCTACCATTATGTATACTCTAGTTGTTGATGGTATAGATGAAGCAATGAAAACACTACATGATACTCTGCTGGAAGATAGAGGAAGTATAATTAATGGAAGAAATTTGACATGTGATGACAACTTAGGGAATACAGATGAAGCGTTCTCTTCTAAAGATAAATTTAAAAATATGATACTTAATGATGAATATTCCGATATTAACAATTATCTTATGATTCAGGCATCAGCTAAAACTTATCCTCATAATTTTCATCACAATAGAACAGCTACACGTAGACCTAAAACAACTAATGATTTTCAATGTGCTGCTAAAGAACTTTATGAACATTGGGGATTTGATGAAATATCCTATGTAAATACACTTGAGAGTGTTAATGCAATTGTCGCAAGTAATGAAGATATGGTGCTTATAGCAATAAGAGGCACAGAATCTCCATATTTTGGATATATAGGTAATGAAAATAGTGAACTTGATCCAAGTCGTTTAACTGGACTAAATGGTATAATGGATGTTCTTGTTACTACGAGTAAAGTACCTTATCAAATAGGTTTATTTCCTTATACTGACTCTAGTACCCCCGAGGCAAAAGTACATTTAGGGTATGCAAGAAGTTCATATATATTTGCGTATTATTTACGAAAAGTCTTTAATGAAATTGATGGATTTGAAGGTAAAAAAGTATATATAACAGGACACAGTTTAGGAGGAGCAACAGCAATTATGACCAGTTATTTTTTACAAAATCATTCAACTGAGCCTATTTATAATATTGAAGCTACTTATGCTTTTGCATCTCCTGAAATAGGAGATGCAGAATTTACACGTGCTTTGTATAATGATGGCTCTCCATATTATATGACTATTAATTATAGAGATCCGATTCCATATGTGAACAATAAGCCTTACGAGAGAGTAGATTTTATTGACCAATATGCATCTAGTCTATTTGGCTCAAAGTATACTAATATATTTGATGCTGAACATAAAGCTGTTGCTTTTAAAGGGACATATAGCTCAAGCAGTAGAAATGAATTTATTAGTACTATGTTTGGAGAGAAAAGACCTTATGTTTATTCCTCTGAATTTGGCATGGATGAATGGCACTTTCATCATACAAACTTTTATTTAGCATATGCGTATAAAAAGCTTCTTTTAGATGGAGAATTCCTTCAAAATGGGAGTAACATAACTAAAGAGACCTTTGTAAATAAAATCAATACAGGAATTAATCCAGAGTTTACACGAAGTGTTACTATGTGTATGAAGATAGATGGACAGGTTTCTAAACCTGAAATATCTTGGAGTGGTGATGATACTTATGAGAAGTTATTACAAGATGAACAGAGTTATCCATTTGAAGAATGTGATGATTAAAAAAAGATTGTTAATTTTTAAAATTGACAATCTTACATGATTTGTCATTGAATGATAAGAAATGGCTTAATTATTGAAAATTTTACTTCAGATTAGATTTTTATTCCCAATGTAGAAGTTGGGAATGTTTAATTATAGCATGAGCTTTGGAGTGAGATTAAGTTTTGAGGGTAAGATGTTTGATGGTAAAAATAACAAGCTAAGACAACTTCTCCCACTCATACCCCACAACAGCACGAGCCTCAGAGTCAAACTCTACTCCGACTAAATAGATGTCCTTGTAATCGGCTTCATATTTTAGATGATAGTTTTTCTCTTTTATTTGCTGCAATGCTCCTTGTTGGTCAACTTTAAATTCAAAAATGAAAACTTTGTCGTCAATAAACACCGACAAGTCAATGCGACCTGTGGCTGTAGGGTCTTCGGCAATGATTTTGTCAAAACCAGCAGC
>DQSP01000224.1 GCA_015663215.1 Sulfurimonas sp. | reverse complement strand
TTTTAGCATGTGACCAATCATGTTTCCACCACCACCACCAACACCAACAGCAATAATTCTCGCACCGGTTACATTACTTGCCTCTTCTACTACAAATGGTTCCATCATCTCACTCCTTTAAAATAACTGGGTAGCCCAGTTCCAAAATTTACTTATACTTCCAGCTTCATCGCTCTTTTTCTCTTTCTTAGCATCTAAAGATATCATACTCGGCTTCTCTTCTTCTAAACTAATAGAAGCCGTAGGAATCTCTAAAGATGGTCTTAGGTTTACATCTACTTGAGATGTTGGTGTCTCATTTCTATGACGCACTCGTTTGTTGGCATCTATCTCATAAGGAGTATATGCGAAAGCTGAGTACATTACAAGTCCAATTGCACTTGAAAACTCTGCCCCACGAAGCTCATTAAAAAGACCGTCCATTTCTATAGGACGAGCTAAACGTACGGGTTGTGAACCAAAGGTTGCTATTGCTAATTCTCTGATTCCTTCCATATTTGAAAAGCCACCCGTGAGTACTATTCCTGCACCTATCTGATCTTTTAGACCACTATTCTCTATAAACTGAGCCAAAATCATAAGTGTCTCTTCAACTCTGGCATAGATAACATTGTGAACAACATCTAAAGAGACTTCATGAGTATTGTCTACATCACCTATTACAGGGATTTCTATAAGGTCGTTACTTTGGTTTGTAAGTGAACCGTATGTGAGTTTAACATTGTCGGCTACATTGAGTGGTGTATGGAGTGCCATTGAAAGGTCACTTGTTACATGGTTAGAACCCACACCTAAAAACTCGTTGTATCTGATAGAATTTCCTGCATGAATAACGATGTTACTTGTATTTCCACCCATATCTATGAGTGCTACACCGAGTTCTTTTTCATCACTATTGAGTGTTGCTATTGAAGAAGCATAAGAGTTAAGAACTATATTTTCTACTTCTACACCAGCACCTTGTACGGCTTTTTTTAGGTTGTTAAGGTTTGATTTTTGAGTAGTAATGATGTGTGTTTCAACTTCTAAACGCGATGCATTCATTCCAAGAGGGTCTTCTATAAAGTCTTGATCATCAACTTTAAAGTTGAAAGGTAAGGCATGCAGTACTTCATACTCATTTGGGATGTTAGCGTTATATAAAGATGTGTGCATAACACGTTCTATCTCTTTAAAACTTATCTCTTTGGTTTGAATATTTACAATACCATTTGAGTTAAGGCTTTTAGTATATGCTCCACTCATAGAAACGATAGCTGAACTAATATCACTTCCTGAAACACGCTTAGCATCTTCAACTGCCGTTTTTATACTGCGTGACGCAAGTTCTATGTTAGTTATACTACCGCGTTTGAGTCCTTGGGCTTTAGTTGTCCCAGCTCCAGTTATAGCAATGTTATTATCATTGTCAATTTGAGCAATGATAGCACATATTTTTGTTGAGCCAATATCTATGGCTAAAACAGTTCTGCTCAATTTAGAGTCCTTGAATAAATATCTCTGTTTGGTACTGTTTTTCTAAGGTTTTAATTAAAGCCTTATTAAACATGCCACTCTTTAGTTTTTTAACTGAAGAAGCTAAGTCATTATTTGATTTATCAAGCAATTTCTGTTCCAAAATATAGTAAAGTACGATTTTTCCACTATTTAATATTATATAAGCACGTTTTTTATCGTTTGTAAAGAGTTTTTGTAAAAACTCTGTTGCTTCAGCTTGTGTGAGTCCATTTATCTTGTCAATATCTCTACTTGTTATAAAAGGTGTGTTAGTTCCATTAAAGGTAGCGATAGAATTATTTGCTAACTCTTGAAGTTTTGATTTTTTTGTTTGTGCTGTATAAATAGCTATAACATCTGACTTAGTATCTTCATAAGCTTTTGGTGATGATGGATTAACTTTTACAAGCTCAAAAGTGTGATAAACATCATTTATCAAAACTGGTTTCATGTATGGTGATGCAAGTGATAGTTTAGAAATCTTCTCGAGTGTTGTAGCATCAAAAGGATTCTCTGCTTGAGATAGTGTTGCATATTTAAACGCAGTATCTTGTAGCTTACCTTTTTTGTAAGATATATATGTCCTTAGTGCCTTGTCTTTAGTAGCTTTAGCATTTAACTCGTCTACAACAAGCTCTTTAGCATCTTGGAGAGAAAGAATTTTCCCCTCAGAATCTTTAAAGTGTGTTTTATTTTCACTGTAGTAGTTAGAGATTTGTGTATCATCATAAGTTTGTACTACTTTTTCTTGCATTAGGTACTTTACATCATATGAAATAGCACTCATAAAGTTGTTTTTACGAGTTTCCCAAAAAGGTTTTAAAAGAGCATCTGATGTATCAATAGTGATATCATCTTGACTCAGTACTTTGTAGTTGATTTTATCAGAGATATTCATAAGAGTACTTAATATATCTATCTCATTCTCACTCACTTCTATTGGAAGAAGTTTAAGTGTCTTTTGAATAAGTAAATCTTTTCTTAACTCTGACTCATACTCTTTTGTACTCATTCTATTTTGAGAGAGAACGATTTTATATGACTCTTTATCAAAAACACCATCTTTAAAAAAGTACTCTTGTTTAGTAAGTGATGCTATTAGCTCTTTATCACTTACTTCTAAGTCGTATGATGCAGCAAGATTTAAGAGAAGAGCTTGTTGGATGAGTTGCTGTAGTGCTTGTTTTTGAAGTCCAAACTGTTTTGCTTTTTCTTCATCAAAGTTTCCTTGAAACATCTCATTGTATTTTGCATACATACGAGAGTAGCTTTTTTGTAAACTTCCCTGTGTTATTTCAACATTTCCAACCTTTGCAACGGCTCCAGCTTTATCACCATAACTATATTGACCCCAGCCAACAAAACCTGCACCAACAAATGCTATAGTTGAAATCCAGATAGTTATAATTAACCATTTTTTATGTCTCTGCATCCATGTAATCATATAAATAAAACCTTATTGCTTGATATTGTATGTAATAATAGGTAAATTAGGATTAAACCTTGATAAAAATGAGTTATATAAGAAGGGAATTAGTCAGTGTCGAAATTACTGTGAGAATTGTCTAACATAAGAAGGCGGCAACTTTTTTCTAAAATGGCTAGTTTCTTTGCCATTTCGTGTATATCTCGACTGTAAGCATACACACCATAACCACGTATAACCATGATGTTAGTCTTGTTAGTTTGTAGATAGTAGGCGATTTCACTATCCGCTCTATCATACCAATCTTCAAACTGTTTAGGATCCATAACTTCTATACTACCTATCTCTTTGTAACCGAAATAATCTTTAGGGGTGATTACCTCATGGTTAAGTGAGTAAGCCGTTGTAAACTGTGGCATGGAAAAACAGATAAATTTTGCTTCACTGACTTGTGAGTAGATACTAAAGTGAACTTTTGCATCTATGCTTGCCTGTTTCCATCTATAATCTTTTTTAAAATAAAGCTCAATAAGACTCGTTTCATCAAGAGCATCAAAAATAGCTTCTTTAGTGTTTATAATAAAACGGTTAGACTCTGTTTTTGCTGAGATACTTCCATGGTAGATACCAAAGAAATCTTTTCTAAACATAGAAAGAGCAAGTACTGAGAGTTTATTTTTAAGACTGTTTTTATCCATAAGTTACTTTTTAAACCAACCCTTCATTTTGTCAATGGCAGAGTCGAGTACACCTTCATGAGGAGTTGATTCTATGCCAAATGATTCTTGAAGCTTAGTGATAAGTTCTATTTGTTCATCGTTTAATTTCTCAGGATACTGGATGTTGATAATCGCGATAAGATTTCCTTTTCCATGCCCATGAACATCAGCTATTCCCTCACCTCTAAACGTAAAACGCTGCTTATCGCGAGTTCCAAGTTTGAGTTGTAAATCAAGCTCACCTGTAAGTGATGGGATAGTGATACTTTCACCCGTAATAGCTTGAGTAAAGAAAACTGGTATTTCGATGTAGACATCATTGTCATCACGGATAAAGTGCTTATCTTGTTCTACTTCAAAAGTAACATACAAGTCACCACGATTTCCCTTTTTGCCTATGTTTCCTTGTCCTGAAACTCTAAGTCTATTTCCTGTATCAATTCCGGCTGGAATATTTACATTTACACTCTCAGTCCTTTCGTCAAACCCTTTACCTTTACAGCTTTTACAAGGGTCTGTAGCGGCACTTCCTGTCCCTTGACATGCTGGACAAGTTTGAGAAAAAGTCATAAAACCCTGTTTCATATAAACTTGACCTTGACCATTACACTGTTTACATGAAGAGAGTTTGGCATTTTTAGCACCTGTACCTTTACACTTCGAACAAGCTTCTTTATATGTGTACTTTACCTCTTTCTCACAGCCAAAGACTGCTTCTTCAAAACTAATGCGCATATCAACATTCATATCAAGAGGGTACTTGTCCATATCAGCAGGATTCTGTCGACGACGGCCGCCTCCACCCATACCATTAAACATATCTTCAAACATAGAACCTAAGTCATCAAAACCACCAGATGAACGACGGCTACCACCACCCATGCCTTGAAGTCCTTCTTTACCATAACGGTCATAAATACTTCTTTGTTTTGCATCACTTAAGCACTGGTATGCTTCGTTACAGAGTTTAAACTTGTGTTCAGCCGCTTTATCACCAGGGTTTTTATCTGGGTGGTACTTTTTAGCCATTGTTCTATATGCTTTTTTTATTGTAGTCTTATCTGCAGTTTGTGTTACTTCTAATATTTCGTAATAACTTAAATCTTCCATTTTTTCCCTATAATTTTTCATAATATTTTCGAAATTATACCCATAAATATTAAATATAATAAATGCTATAATGCCGACATGAAAGTTAGCACCTGTTTTTTAATAATTATACTCCTGTTTTTTGGCTGTTCACCTAAGCCAAAAGTTCTTTTTGAAGCACTTCCAAATACCTACCTTAAAAAAAGTACATTTGATGCTTTACCAAATTTTACACAAGAGAAGTATTTTGAAGTTGTAGAAAATTTTATAAATAACTGTCGCAGTTCTAAAGCACAAAAACTTTATAAAAAGTTATGCGAAGAAGTAAAATATATAAGCACTCCAAAAGCATTTCTTCAAAGTTCTTTTACACCTTATATCATAACAACAAAAGAGGACGACTCAAAAGGACTTTTAACAGGATACTATGAACCTGAATTAAAAGCTTCTTTAACACAAGATCTTCAATACAAGTACCCTTTGTACGAAACACCAAAAGATTTGATAGTTGTTGATTTGAGCTCAATATATCCATCTTTAAAAAACTATAGACTTAGAGGTAAAGTAGTAGATAATAGACTAGTACCTTATGATACGAGAGAAGAGAGTAAAAAGAAAACTGTAAACGCAGAGGTGATTTGCTATTGTGATTCTCAAGTAGACAAGTTCTTTTTAGAGATACAAGGCTCAGGAAGGGTAATACTGGATGACAATAGCACAATGTTTGTAGGTTATGATAATCAAAATGGACACAAATATAGAGCAATAGGAAAATACTTAGTGAAAATAGGGGCACTTGCTTTAGAAGATGTATCTCTACAAAGTATCAGACATTGGCTAGATACGAATCCTTCAAGAGTGGAAGAGGTTTTAAATTATAATAAGTCACTTATCTATTTTAAAGAGAGGACACAAGGTGCTACTGGTGCTTTGGGCTTAGAACTTACACCTTTTCGTTCAGTAGCAGTTGATAGAAAATATATACCTCTAGGGAGTATGCTATACTTGCACTCAAATATAGCAGATACTAAGATAAATAAAGTAGTTTTTGCACAAGATACAGGTGGCGCGATAAAGGGAAGTGTTCGTGCTGACCTTTTTGTTGGGTCTGGTAAAGTTGCTCTTAATATCGCTGGAAAACTAAAGTCAGATTTAAAACTATGGATACTTCTCCCAAAAGACAAAAATGAGAACACTAAATGAATAATGCACTAGAAAAATTTAACCGTTTAGTTGATTCCCTCCAAGAACTCCCAACAATTGGTAAAAAATCCGCAACAAGACTCGCTTATCATATGATAATGAATGATACTTTTGTAGGGATGCGAATCTCTCATGCTATTGAAGATGCTTTAGGTACTTTAAAAAAATGTAGTGATTGTGGTGGTATGAGTGAAGATGAACTCTGTTACATATGTACAGATGATGGACGAGATATGACACTATTGTGTATAGTAGAAAATGCTAAAGATATTTTACTTTTAGAAGAAAATGGACTCTTTGATGGCAAGTACTTTGTTTTAGACTCTTTAGATGAGTTTAGTGTCTCAAAACTTGAATCATTAGTAGATGAGGGTGTCAATGAGATACTGTTTGCTCTAACACCTTCCATAGCTAATGATGCAGTGATTCTTTACATAGAAGATAAGCTGAGTGCTTACAATGTAAACTTCTCTAAAATTGCTCAAGGTGTACCTACTGGAGTGAGTTTGGAAAACATCGATCTCCTTTCTCTTACGCGAGCATTAGAAGATAGAGTAAAGGTGTAGAATGAAGTATATACATTTTCTTTTATTTATTCCACTACTTCTACTGAGTGAACAAAGTGTAGATATTGACGATGTAAAAAATCTTAAAACTAAATCAAGTATGCAAAAATGGTTAGACCATGACTTTGGTTTGAAGCCATACAAAACAAATTATCTTCTTCCTTATGGTTATGCTGAGACACCTTATACTACAAATGTACCAACTTTAGAGTACAAGAACATAGAAGCTGAGCTACAAGTGAGTCTTATGCTTCAAGTGGGACATAATCTTCTTGGCTTAAGAGAGAAGTATTATGTTTCATATACACATCAAGCATTTTGGCAGATATATATCGAATCGGCACCTTTTAGAGAAACAACTTATAATCCTGAGGGTTTTGTAGTATTTCCAATAGAAGATACAACTTCTATCTTTGGTCTGCGTTCATTAAAGTTCACACTTGCTCATAAATCAAATGGGCAACCTGATACAAGTGAAGTCGTTTTTGCTAACAATCAAAACTTAGGAAACCTTTCACGAAGTATAAACTATGTAAAGTCTACTTTGAGGTTACAACATGATACGCTCGTAACAGATATATCAGCATGGGTACCTATAGCGAGTCTTGATGATAACCCTGACATCATGGATTACATGGGATACACAAGTGTTAAGTTTACTTACTTTTTAGATGATAATATGTTTACTTTTAAAACAAGGGGAAATATATCTACAAGTAAAGGGGCTATTGAACTCACTTACTCTCATCCACTCATACATAATAATCTATATGTGAAGTTTTTTAGTGGATATATGGAGTCTTTAGTTGATTATAACCGTAAAGTAACAAAGCTTTCTGTAGGGTTTAGTTTCTCAAGATAAGTTTATAGAAGAAAACTCTTTGCCATTTCAAACTTGATGTCATTTTTTTTGAGTGCTTTTTTGACAAAAAATTCATTAGCTAAAACACCTTGACCTAGAAGCATATCTGCTCCATCTTTGTAGTGCATATTTTTTTCTTTAGCAAGTTGTAAAAAAGGTGTCAGCTTTCCATATATAGCATCAGCAACATATTTACTGCTCGCTAAGATATCTAAAATCATATTTTTTGGAGCAGGAAGTTCTTCATCTTTAAGTCCAGCACTTGTAGTGTTTACTACTAAGTCATAGTTTGAAAGTTCAAATGTGTCCCAAGTATATGTTTGGCAACCCAAGTTATCAAAAAATGAAAGACGACCTTCACTTCTGTTTATGACACTGACTTCTATGCTTTCTTGCTTAAATCTCGCAGCAAGTGCTTTAGCCGTTCCACCAGCACCAAGAATAAGAATTTTTTTGATGTTGCCAAACTCTTCGATGGCATACATAAAACCATCTGCATCAGTATTGTAACCGATGAGTTTTCCATTTTCATTTATAAGTGTGTTGACAACTCCAACAGTTTTTGCAAAACCACGAACTTCATCACAAGCATTAAACGCAGCCTCTTTATGGGGTACGGTTACATTTGCACCTGATAAACCAAGAGAGAAAAAAGTCTCTTTGAGTTTAGCTCCATCTTCAAGGTGTGTTCGTGTATAACAAGCAGGATAGTTTAAATTTTTAAAAACACTATTGTGCATAAGGGGAGAGCGAGAGTGTGAAACAGGGTTACCAAAGATAGAAAAAAGTTTCATGAACAGGTATGTTACTTTTTATCTAAATCATGTAAAGAGTGAATAAGAGCGCCAAGTTTGTTTTCAACCTCTTCGTATTCAGTCTCTTTTACACTATCTGCGACTATTCCGGCACCAGCTTGAAGGACTACTTTGTCTTCTTTAACCATAGCAGTTCGTATAGTAATAGCAGAGTCCATATTCCCATCAAATCCAAAGTAACCTATGCTTCCACTGTAAAACCCGCGTTTAAGTCCTTCATACTCAGCAATGAGTTCCATAGCACGAATTTTTGGAGCACCTGTCATCGTTCCCGCTGTAAATGTAGCCATAAATAAATCAAACATATCTTTATCATCCGCAAGCTCTGCTGTGACATCTGAGACTATATGCATTACATGAGAAAAACGCTCTATATGCATCATATCTTCTACTTTTACAGTGCCAGTTTTTGCAACACGGCTCACATCATTTCGACCGAGGTCTATAAGCATTAAGTGTTCAGATAACTCTTTAGGGTCTGAAAGTAACTCTTTCTCAAGTTCTAAATCTTCTTGTTTTGTGACACCGCGTTTACGAGTTCCTGCAATAGGGCGAAGAAGCAGTTCATTCTCTTCTAAACGCACCATCACTTCAGGAGAAGAACCTACTATACTAAAGTCTTCATATTCCATCAAAAACATATAAGGAGAGGGATTTTTTGCTCGTAAAATTCTATAAAAACTAAAAGGGTCTACTTTAATGTTTCTCGTAAAACGATTTGTCATGAGTATCTGAAAGACATCACCACTTTTTATCATCTCTTTTGACTTGTCTATCATATCAAAAAACTTACTCTTTGAATGAGCAAAAGATCCCTTGTCGTTTCCGACATTATATACACGATGTTTATAAGTGTATGTTCCTTTGAGGTCATCATGTATAGCTATGAATTTTTTTTCATACTCTTTAAGTGTTGAGACTAATGTGATTTGATGATTTTTATGAGAATAAACCAAAATCATTTTAGGCAAAATTAGGTCTAAGTCAGGTGTATGTAACTCATCTTTTAAATTGTCCATACTTGAACCGAGTTTAGGCTCAAAAACTTTTACCATATCGTAGCTTATGTAACCTATAAAACCATCGACATAACCGACTTTAAGTCTTTTCGTAGCTTCTTTATAGATACTAGTGTCTTTTGTTTTATAGTACTCTTTTAAAAAAGTAAAAGGGTTTTCTTCTTTTGTGTGTTGTCTCCCATGAGTATCAGTATGGATTGTTTTATCGTTGATGTACTGAAGACGCTCACGAGCACCTATGCAGATAAAAGAGTAGTTGCCTTCACTACCACCAGCAGACTCAAAAAGGTAAGTAATCTCACCTTTAAACATCTCTTTGAGTTTAGAGTAAACAGCGATAGGAGCTAATTGGTCAAGCGTAAATTGTTTAGAATATATCAATGTATTTCTTGCTTTATGTACTAAAGTTTAACTAAAAAAGAACCAGGTTCTACTTTTGAACGAAGAGTACGTCTAGCATTTTTAGCCTCATTTGAATTTTTAAATGGACCAACAAGTACTTTGTTAAGGTTCGCAACTTTATGAAACTTATAACTATAACCAAGTTTTGTAATTGAATCTAAAAACTTTTTATTTGGTTTGTACTTTGAAAATGAACCAACTTGAATATAGTAAGAGATAGCAGATGCTTTACTTACCGGTGTAACAGTTTTAGCCACTACTGATTTCTTTACAGCTGTTTCTTTTTGCACAACAGGTGTTTGTGCTTGGATAACTTCTACAGATGCTTCAGTTAAACTCTCTTCTTTGAGTTTTTGAGCAATAAGTGCAAGATCTTCATCTGAACTAGTCTCCTCTTCTACAACTACTTCTTCAAAAAGAGGTTCTTCTTGAGTTTGAAGTATCTGTCCTTGTGGTTCCTCTGGAAGAACTGCTTGAGGAAGATTATCTGTTCCATTAGAACTGAGAGAATTCATTAGCATAACAACAATGATAAGTATAACACCTAATGTTGCAACTACTAATACTATTTTTTTATTAGAATTATTGCTTGTGTCTTTATTTAAAATTATATCGTTGAGTTCATTTTTATCATTCATATTTCTTTCCTCTTTTTTGTTGGTATATCATAACTAAAAAGCATAAATATTATACCTTTTTAGTTGTGATATTTGTCTGATATCGTCCTTTGCGAGTTGGTATTCACTGTGTTCATACATCAACTCTTGATTCGAAAGCGAGAAACGACAAGAAATTGTCGTTTCTTTTTCGCTTTCTCACATGTGCTTTGACCAAGAAGCTCCACGTTCTTTAGCATATACTTCATAAGGAAGTGTGAGTATATTGTACTCATCAGGCATATCTGCATTTGGAAACATTCGCCACTGCTTTGGTTGCTTAGCTGCTAGTTTCATACTTATCATCTTACCTAGTTGAATAGCTTCAGCTAGAGTTGTATGCCCTTTATGAATGTAGACATGAAGATGACCTTCTGTTTTTGTTTTATAAGCAGTAAAGTTTATATAACCCTCTTCACGCAGAAGCAGTTGTGCTTTATGGTAAAAACGCTCAGGGTCACGACCATTATAGTCGATAACAATATTTTCTACTTTTGTGTGTTTGTTTACAAGAGAGTGGGCAACGGTAATGTCACCTTTGATATGTTGGTTGATAATTGACTGACTAAGTGTAGCATTTACTTTTTCAAACTTGTT
>DQSP01000254.1 GCA_015663215.1 Sulfurimonas sp. | reverse complement strand
CTATCCCTGTTACAAGTACAAAAGTTTTTAGAGCAAGTGCTTTAGAATCTGGTAAGTTTTTAAGTAAAGTAGAAAACAATACATACTTTTCTAGTGCACATACAAGTACTTTACCGATTGTTTCATTGACGACGGATGAAAAATACCTTTTTGATAGTAGTATAGGTATCCATACAAATTATAATGAAGAGTGGAAAAGACCTGTGCATCTAGAGTATTTTGAGAGTGACCATAGTGAAAAGTTTTCAACTAGCCTTGAGTTTGCTATAGGTGGACAATCTTCACGAGCACATACTAAAAAGTCATTTGAGTTTGAGTTTGATAAAGATTATGGTGTGAAGTCATTGGAAGATACAACATATCAACTCTACCTTAGTAAAAATTTAGCAAAAATAAAAGATTTTAAGATTCGTTCAGGAGACCATGGATATGGCATAGGAGATATTTTAGCAACTGAAATAGTACGAGATGGTAACCTAAATGTTGATTATCAGGCGCATAGAACGGTACAAATGTTTATGAATGGTGAGTACTGGGGTGTATATAACTTTAGAGAGAAAAAAGGGGTAGATTATCTAGTTTCAAATTATCCTGATATAGATGAAGATAAACTAGACCTCATCAACAACAATGGTTCTTTTGCAAAGCATGGAACATTTGATGATTATGCGACTTTACGAGACAGGGCTAGAGATTATACGCAGGCTACTGAAGTGTTGAATTTGATAGATGAAACAAGTTTTATCGATTATATGTGTGTGATGCTTTATAGTGGAAACAGAGATTGGATATGGTCAAATAGTAGGGCTTGGAAAGAAGACACTATAAGTCCAAAATGGCGATGGATGTTAGATGATGTAGATGAAGGTTTTAATAATGATGTTCTCAATAAAAATAGCTTTACAATGCTTCAGTTACCAACACACAGAAGTGCTTTAGCAAATACCTTTATCACACTTATGAGAGATGCCACCTTCAAAGCAAAGTTTGATGCTAGGTTTACTTTGTTGCTAGATACACTATTTTCAGCAGAGGCTATGCAGACACGTATAGATAAAATCATAGATGAGCGAAAAGATGAGATAACTAAAGATGGTCGATTTAGTACTAGCCAATCTATTTTTGATGCCTATGTTACTGAATTGAGTAATTTTGCACAGGAGAGAAGTGCTATTGTTAAAGTACAACTAGAGAATTTTGTTCCCTAGTTGTCATAACTTTTAATATAGTCTTCAAAAAGATAACGATGATCTTTTGGGATGGTGTTGTAAACCATGTTTGCCAAGTCTCTTATCTCCCAAAGGGCTGATTTGTCGCTTCTGAGTCCTATGAAGTTTTGAAGACTTCGTGCATTCACTGTCCAAGTGAGTTCTGTTTTATAGCTTTCAGGTAGACAGAACTTTGCTTTATCGTTAGCGATACCTGCTTGTAAAACCAAACGCAAGTTTTCCAAAGCTTTGATACTCATCTCATCTACCATCTCCACACCTGTGAAGACAAGGTACTTTTCAGCTCTTTTTTTATCTTCTAGTGTGAACTCTTCTTCGCTTTTTAACTCTTTGAGGGTGTATCTTGTTGACTTGACTGATAAAGAAGCCATTCTATGTCGGGCAAGTTCTTGAAGAAGGGCGCGTGAGATATCTTCTAGGTAGAAAGTGTAAACAAGATGCTCAAGTGTTGAAGCGTGTTTAAACTTGTTTCCTACTCTGTCGATGAGTTCTCTATCTTTTTCACCGCCATTGTCACTCTTATCAAAACTTTGCCAACAAGTTCGGATGGCAGTGGCGCAGACTACGAGTGGTGTGTGGTGATGTAGGGTAACTTTCATAAAAAAACTCCAAATATTTTGCCAATCTTACTAAAAATCAACTAAAATTCATATTTGCCAATCTATAGGTTAGAGTAATTTTTTTAAGGGATAGTTTTGTTTAAACTTATCATGATAGTCATATTGTTTTTTACGAGCACTCTTTTTGCTAAAGAAAACAGAGAATGCGATATGGTCTCTTTGGTGATGGAAACGAAAAGCAGGTAGAAGTATTTGAAGTTTACAAAACCCTATATCAAGTTGCTCTATGTTGTAGCGACTAACAAAGACAGATATTTATAGATGGAACTAGTGAATTAGAAGGTAAAAAGCTGTGGTCCTTAAAACTATGCTATTTATGAAATCTTGAAAGATAGTTATCAAGATATTGAGGTGCTCGAAGTGCTTTATGTCAAAGAAGCGCTACAAATGGTCAAGGAAGAAAAGTGTTTGCATATGTAGACTCTATCGCGTCGATTCGAGATGCTTTGACTCGGCATGGTTATCATGATAGCATCAATATATCAGGAAAACTAAATGAAGCTTTAAATCTTTCTGTAGGTGTTGGTAATGATGACGCTATGTTGTATGAGATACTTTCTAAAGCTGTGGTAGTTTAAGTGAAGAAAATATAGAAAACCATACAGTAAGATGGACAAATGTAGTGCATCATTATAGCGTAAATTATGATTTAATTTGGAAGTTAATTTTGCTTTTTTTTATTATACTAAATGTGCTTTCTTGGAATGATAGAGAGTATGGATACAGAAAATGGGTCTAAACTCTCTATTTGTGATAATGGGGGAGGGATACCTCAAGAAATATTAGAGAAGATATTTGATTCTTACTTTTCCACAAAGAGTGAGAAAATGGTATTGGGCTTGGGCTATATATGTCTAAAACCATTGTAGAAGAACACCATAAAGGTATCTTAAACGTAGAAAACAGAGATGATGGAGTCTGTTTTAGCGTAGAGATTTTTTCATAAAATAACAATACTACTTATAATTCAATAAATTCAAAGCAATAATTACCAATAATACTCTTAATAAGCAAATTCATGGGGATGAAGATGAAACAAAGTAAAATAGAACATTTAGAAGAGTCAGTCAATAACTTTGAGGTACTATTTCATAGTACGAGAGACATTGTTGCCGTTGTAGATAGACATCTAAATATCGTGATGATTAATCAAGCAGGTATAGATACGTTTGGATATACAGAAAAAGAGATTTATAATCTTAAAGTTGAACATTTTACCGAAGTAGATAATGGAAATATCATATGGCTATTGCGGAAGTTTAAATCAAGCATTACGTTTGAGTTAGATTTGTATACTAAAGCGGGAGAAGTTGTCAATCTTTTTGTCAAAGGTAAAGACATCACGTACAAAGGAAAATCTGCTCGGGTTATCATCCTAACCAACATCACTGATATCAAAAAATCACAACAAAACTTAGTGGATTTAAACCGTTCTCTTGAAGAGAGGGTGGCT
>DQSP01000143.1 GCA_015663215.1 Sulfurimonas sp. | reverse complement strand
GCTTTTATACTTGTGCTTCCTTATGCAGTCATTATGGCTCTTGTTGGACTTATAGAATCCCTTCTTACTCTCTCTGTTTTAGATGAGATGAGTGGAACTCGTGGTAGTGCGAACAAAGAGTGTGTTGCTCTTGGTGCTGGTAATGTTGCTTGTGGATTTTTCGGTGGTATGGCTGGTTGTGCTATGATTGGTCAGAGTATCATCAACTTCACTTCAGGTGGACTTGGACGTCTTTCATCATTTACAGCGGCAGTTGGACTTCTTATATTAGTTGTTTCAATGACAGATGTTTTAAACACCATCCCCGTTGCAGTTTTAGTTGGTATCATGTTTATGGTTGCTATTGGGACATTTGAGTGGTCAAGTTTTTCTCATATGAAACATATGCCTCGAACTGATGCATTTGTTATGGTTACTGTAACTATCATCACTATTTTTGAAGACCTTGCTATTGCAGTTATCGCGGGTGTTATCATATCTGCTCTCGCGTTTGCATGGAAACATGCTCGTATCTGGGCAAAAACACATACTGAAGAAGATGGTACAAAAGTGTATGAGCTTGAAGGTCCACTCTTTTTTGGAAGTGCTACTACTTTTAGCGATAACTTTGAGATAGAATTAGACCCACCAAAAATAGTTATAGACTTTAAAAATGCTCGTGTTATGGATGCGAGTGGTGTTGAGGCTGTTGATGCTATCATCAAGAAGTATGAAGATGCAGGGAAAAACCTACTACTTCGCCACCTTTCAGCAGACTGTAAAGCCATCCTTAAAAAAGCAGGTCCACATTGCTCTTACGAAGAAGATGATCCTACTTATAAAGTGGCATTTAACTACTAAGTTAGAAGCTATAAATTGGGCTTTGGCTCACTAAAGTAATACCCTTGAGAGTAATCAATGCCAAAAGCTTTGACTTTCTCTTGCACCTCTTCATTATGTACATATTCTGCTATTATTTTTATACCACTTTTTTTACAAAGAAGTACTATACTTTCAACGATTATGGCACTGTTCTCATCGCTCACTATATTTTTTATAAAAGCACCATCTATTTTAAGATAATCAGGTTTGAGTTCTAGTAACCTAGACATATTTGAGTTTTCAGCCCCAAAATCATCTATAGCTATTTTAAAACCTTTTTCTCTAAGCGAGTTTAGCTGTGTTAATGTTGTTCCTTTATCAAGTGTCGTTATATCTTCTAACATCTCTAACACAACTCTTGATGGATTAATATTATACTTTTGTGCATACTTAAGAAGATAAAATTCTAAATAACCAAGAAGTAAATCCTCTCCTGTTATATTTATTGAAAATTCAAAATCTTTATCAGAAAACTTTTTGAAACTTTGAGAGATTAATGATTTTGTTACATAAGAGAGATTCCCCGTTATGCGTGCAGCATCTATAAACATATACGGAGAGATGATTTTATTTTCATCTTTTATACGAGCTAAACACTCATATTTTTCTATTTTTCCAGTACTATTATTTATAATTGGCTGAAAATAAGGAATAATATTTTCATTAGCAACCGCTTCTTTAATCCTTAAAATCCAATAATTTTTTATCTCTTGTGCTTTTACATATTTTGAGAGAGGGTTATATAGATAGTAATGATGCCTTCTCATTTCTCTGAGCTCATCTACTGCAGTTTCTGCTTGAGTGATATTAGCAAGTCCTCTGTCGCATGAAATACCAATACTCAAAGAGACTTTAAACTCTAAGTTTCCATCAATTACTATATCCGCTTGAGAAAAAAATGCTAAAATTGCTTCAGATATAGATATGAAGTCATTTTCCTCTAACTCTCTCTCATCAACTAGTACAAACTTATCGGCACTAAAACGATACAGCAATGCACTTTTTGGTTTTACCATAGCTAGATAATTAGCGACCTGGCATAACACTTCATCACCAACTTTATAACCATAAACACTATTAATATTTGAAAAATTATCTAAGTTAATTAAAAAGTAGTTAACTTTCTTTTCTTCTTTTAATTTATTAATTAATTCTGCATTATTTGCTATATTAGATATAAGTGAACAACTATCTAAACTCATGATTAACTGCCTTTACTCACTGTAATATACGACTGAGGTATTACTGACCTATATTTTGGCATACTTTGCCCAATATTCGCATTAATATAAGTAGGATCTGCGATAATATATCTTTTGGAGCCCTTCCTTACACTATCCCCTTGCATTGGAATATAGAGTGCGGTTGCCATATGATCTTTATATTTCACACCAATTACACTGATTTTAAATAGTTTTTTCACAAGATATGCAAAGAGTATAGCCCTATCCTCACAATCTGACTTCTCATAATAGAGTGTCTCGTTCGCAAACATAACCTTTTCTCTCCCAAACTGCTGCTGGTCTGTTTCATATTTAAAAGCTTTTTGAACAAAATTTAACACAAAATTTATAGCATAACTTGAGTGTTTATTGTTAATGTATTTTTTTATGTCAGATGCTATTTGATTATAAGCTAGAGAACTCATTGGAGCATTAAAGTAAGTCTCATAATCTGCTTGAGGATATGTGCCCATAAAATCAATAAGGTTTTTATCATAAGAAAATGTTGAACTATACTCTTTGCCAAACTGAGTAAATGAAACAGTTTTATGCATAAGGTTTTTTTTAAAATTTGGGAGTTCTCTGAGTTCTAAGTCAAGTGCTTTATGAGCATTTGGATAAGTCTGATTATAGGTATATATATTGCCGAGGGATGCTTTATCATAAGCACTTATAACATAAAACTTTTTATCTGCAAAACTATAACTAGGAGTAGAATAGATGATTTTTTTACTATAGTGCATAAGCACAACATGCTTTCTTCCAAGTCCTATTTTTACCTCATAGCCTAGTTTATTAAAAATAAACCAGGCATATAACTTTCTACTGTCAGAAGAGCTATAAAGAGTTTTTGAGAGTTGATTAACGAGTTGATACACTCCCCAGTCATTTAACTTAAGTGTTCTACATGCTTCGTTGATTTCATAAATTGTTTGCTTATAATCACTAGATGCCATACGGTTAAAAAAGTTTAATATTCCCGCTTGGTTTTGAGGATAAAAATGTGCATCACGAATGTTCGAATCTATACTAAAGCCTATCTCTTGTCCAAAATAGTTTATATAAATATCTTTAGTATCTTTTTTTACAACTTCTAATTTTATAGGAATTATTACCTGTTTTTTTATTTCAGGTATTTTAATATTAACTCGAGGTCCAATATTTTTTATTTTTATTTCTCTTGAGGGGGTTATACTCTTTGGTTTTTGTTTTTTGTATAAAGAAGGAGATACTTTTACGGAGTACTCCTCCCATGCATCTTTTAAATAAGAGGCAAAAGCTAGATCATTTTTATCATTATACTTTTTAAAGGCTGCACTTTCTGCATGTTTAAAGTCCTCAAAACTTTTTGCAAAAAGTGTACTTGCTAAAAAAAGATATATTAAACTAGAAAGGCCAAATAGCCTGAATAGCTTTAGTTCCCCAACCTTGTTTTGTTGCACGTTCTACATCCCCTTCAGTTTTATAAAGAATTTTTGCTTCACTCATTTGTGCTGAGTTAATATTGTTATTTTGGTCTATATCGTAAGGGCGAATTACACCACTTATCTGTATTATCTGCTTTTGATGGTCTATCAGTATCTCGCGTTTACCAGAGATAAAATAATTTCCATTTTGAAGTATTTTCACTACTCTTGCAGATACTGTAGTCGTAAAACTTGCATCTTTTGTAGCTGTACCCTGCCCTTGATAGTTAACTGTAGAGTTTGTATTTAACCCTATATTTGTATACCCATTTAAAGAGCCTATGGCATTGTTTAAAGTACCATTTGCACCTGTTCCTGTTGTCGCACCACCAGTTGTAAATACACCACCACCAAGTGATGAAGTATCTGTTTCTATCAACTGTTTTGCTCCTACATTGGAGCTTCTAGCTGTTTCTGATATTATTACTGTAACAATATCATTAACATTCATTGCTTTATGATCTGAGAACAGAGGGTTTTCACCTTGTCCAAAAAGACTACCCGTAGAAGTAAAATCTTTTTTTTCTTCACGAGAAGGCATTTGTTCAACATATTTTGGTGGTTCAAAGTCAAGCTCTGGCTCGGTTAAACTAGCTGTACATCCACTAAAGGTAAGTATAGCAAAAATAAATGTAAAAATTGTCAGTAAAAGTTTATTCATTAATTATTTCCAGGTTTTTTCAAAGTGTAGCAATTTAAGTTCCAAATGTTAGTGTAAACTCATTTGTATTTAAATACCAAACAATTAAACCAAGTACTACAACAATACGAGAGTATTTATCTTGTACTGGTGCTGGACGGTACTTCTCTAATTCTTTTGAAAAATGTCCTACTATATCCAAAAATGCAATCCAAGCTTGTCCGCCCACAGAAGAGATAAACATCATAAATGTTAATAACTTAACCATTTCAAAAACATTATCCATACTTTTTCCTACCAATCATCAAGAACAAAACCCTTTGGTTCGTCATCTGTTTTTTTCACTTCAATCGCTTCATTTATCTCGGGTTCTTGTACTTTCTCTACCTTAGGCTTACTTATCTGTTTTTCAAACTGAAGTTCTAAACCTTTACTTGTCATAACAAAACCATTTACTTGAAGTTTTCCATCGTGTATCTGATTATGGTGTTCTTTACATAGAGGTATAAGATTGTGCTTGTTATCTTTGTGAAAATGTCCGATAAATCCTGCATTATCAGCTAAACTTCTTTGCGAAATATGGTGAACATCTTCAGCCATAGCCCCACAGATAACACACTTTGTAACATAAAGCTCTTTGTTATACTTAGACTTTTTCTTTTTTACAAGTAGTTCTAACTCATCAAAGTCATTAGCGAGTCGTTTACGGATTTTATTTGCTTCTTCTAAAAATTCACTATCCATGTGTAGTGACTTTGCAAACTCTAAACCGTAGATACTGCTTCCACTACCTGCTTGAAGCACACGGTTAAAGAGTAACTTATCACTCTCTTCATCGTACTCAACACTCAGATGCAAGTCTACAACATTATCAAGTGAGCTAATCTCTTGCATAGTTGAGAGTTGATGCAGGTGCGTTGCAAACAAAAATAGGCAGCGAGTATTTGCTAGTTTTTTGATGGCCGAGGCGACTATGGCGACACCTGAGAGTGTCTCTGTACCGTGACTTATTTCATCTCCTAAAACTAAAGAACGAACAGTTGCACGGTTGAAAATATTTTTAAGTTCTAACATCTCTACTGCAAAAGTTGAGAGTCCTTTTGCAAGATTATCTTTTGAGACTATACGAGTAAAAAGTGAGTCAAAAATACTAAACTTCATAACAGCAGCACTCACAAAAAAGCCAGACTGTGCCATCAAAGTTGCAAGCCCTATACTTTTCATAAGCGATGATTTTCCACTTGAGTTTATCCCGTAAAGTAAGACACCGTTGATATCATGTCCATCATGTACTGCCACTTCAAGCATCACAGTCTCGGGGTGTGGTAAGTCCATATATTCACGATTTCCCATGACTATATCATTTGGTACATAGATACCGCCCCTCTCCTGCGTTTCAATAAGAGGATGACGAAGTTGCATAATCTGCATAAAGTTTTCATCCGCTTTAGCTTCTACTATCATAGGGCGAGAGTGTTTGTAAGTTTGTGCTACTTTTGAAGAACTCACACCAACATCAAGATCAGATACATAAGCGATAACACGATCAAAAAGAAGAGAATATCTTCTCTCATAAAGCCCTTGGAGTTGAATATATTTTTCTTTTACAAGTGTTACTATTTTACGGCGATTTTTCATGATTCTATCTGATAAATCATCGGTAAACGTAGAAGTAATTTTAACAGAGTTTGTCAGTTTTTTTACACTGTAAGCAGAGAACTCAACACTACTTTTAAACTCACTCTCTATAAGAGAAAATCTATTTTTAGAAAGAGAAATATAATAACCCTCTTTCTCTAAAAGTCCCAAAGACACATGCCGTGAAGCACTCCCTGCGTTTACTGACTCTAAAATCAGCTCGATTTTCTTCATAATGTCTTCAAATGCGATAAGCATCACTGAGTTCTCTTTTACAAGAGTATCTATACTTTCATCTACACCCTGCATCAAAAAGTTCTCATCAACTGTGTTGTTTGTAAAACGACGCGATACATCAAGGTCTATGCTTTTTCGTATGTCGCGTAAAAACTCTTCTACTTCACTTTCATGAAAAGGTGTTTTTTGAATCTTATGTTTTTTCACATAAAGCATCAACTCTTTTACAGACTCCATTGAGTCATACACATGGTTCATCTCAAAAGGATGCAAACGACCCAGATTTAAACGGCGAGATAAACGCTCAAGGTCATAAACACCACGCATCATCTCATCAAGATAACGCACATGAGAGCTTACTCTCTCTATAAGATTGTATCTGCGTTCTAACTCTGGTGCTTCCATTATAGGGTTGAGTAGTCTCTCTTTTAGTAAACGCCGACCTATTGCTGTGGCACTTTTGTCCATCATCTTAAGAAGTGTCAACTCTTGACGGTCTTTAGAGATGATTCCCATCTGTTCTAGGGCATTATTACCCAGATACATAAAACGGCGATTGTCTATTAAACGCGGGAGTGACATCTTTTGGACTATGTGGTAGTCATGTTCTATTACAAAGTGAATGAGAATAGCAAGTGACTCAGTTATCATAGGGCTGCGTTCTAAGTCTAGGTGTTCTATGGGTGAGAGTAGTGAGTGTATCTGATAAACCTCTTTAAAAAGTTCATTTTGAAACTCAATTTTTGGTCTTTGGTTGTTTACTGAGTAGTGATAATGATCTGGGATTTCTAGGTATGCCATTACATGACGTTGATCATCAATACCATCTAAAAAAGTAACCACTATTTCACTTGTTCTGTAAACATTTAATAGATTAAAAACCTCATCCAAAGCATAAGCAGGGTCTTCACTTGTTGAGTGTGTTTCATAAAGCCAAGTCTTGCCTGTTGTAACATCTAAAGCTGAGTAGCCAACACTATAAACATCACGGTATTTATCGACTACGATAGATACAATGTAGTTATCATCATTATCAACAATGTGGTCAAAGTTTGTACCGGGGGAGACTATTTGTGCTATATAGCGGCTTATTTTAGGAGGACTTCCCTTTTGTTTTACAACGATAACCGTATATTTTTGCTCTGAGATTAGGCGGCTTAGGTAACGCTCAAAACTCACAGCAGGAACACCTGCGAGCAGAGGATTTTTATCTGAGTTTTCTATGATGTTTTTATTTTTCTTTGTCAGCTGAATGTTGAGAAGTTCTGCTATCTCTTTAGCTTTTCCTATCTGCTCTTCATCGTTGTTTACTTCATAGACCTCATAAAAAGTGCCTATTTCCATAAAGACAACAGTGTCTCGACCATACTTCTCTTCAAAGTGACGTTGCAGGTCAAAATATGTTTGAGTCAGTAGTCTATCTTTCTTGTTTAAGATACTACTTACATCTGAGAGTTTCATCCTCTAGCCTCTCGCTTCTTTGATGGCTGCATAAGCTTCGTTAAGTTTTTTTGTTTTAGCTTCTGAAAACTCCAACATATCTTTTGGAAGTCCTTTACTTACAAGTGAGTCATAATGGTGCTCTTTCATAAGTCGTCTGTAGTTTTTCTTGATAACTGAAAAATCATCGCTAGCACTTGACTCTAACTCAGCATAATACTCTGCCATTTTGTCTTGTGATGTTGGTTGTTGGTATGAACTTCCACCACTTCGTGAGTAGTTCGAGTTTGAATAGCTGTAACTATAACTGCCACCATTTTTGCGAGCATTTTCAAAGTTTTTAAAAGCCTGAGCATAGATAAGACGTAATCCAATGAGTAAAAAGAAGTTAAAAGGAAAGAAAAGAATTCTTGGTGCGAAGATAAGAAGTAAAACCCCAATGATAATACTTCCAAAGACAAATCCAAGCCACATCACCTCTAGGAAAATTCCTAATGCGATAATAGCTAAGCCAATAATTTTTTTCATTAAAATCCTTATATAAGCAAGTTGCTTAACTTATACGCGATTATAACAAAAAAAGATGTCTACTTTGCAACATTTCCTGCAACATTGAGTGCATCCCATGTCTTTGAGATCGGAGGAGCATAACAAAAATCCATCATTCCGAGTTCTGCGGTAGTCATTTTTGCTCGCACGGCCATTGAGATTACATTTATGCGAAGTGCAGCTCCGTTTTTTCCAAGTGTCTCTCCACCTACTATAATCTTACTCTTTGTTTCATATACTAGCTTGATGTAGAGGTCTTCTTGGTTGGGGTAGTAACCTGTATAGTTTTTATCTTTAACAAACACACTACTGTACTCTACTCCTGTTTTTTCACTATCCTTTTCGCTTAGTCCAGTTTTTGCAGCTTCATAGTCCATCACTTTGACACATGCAGAACCTAAAGAGCCAGGGTATTCATTATCTTCGCCTGCCATATTTGAGCCTACTATACGACCGAGTTTATTTGCTCCAGTTGCTAGTGGAATGTAGACATTCTCTTTCGTTACCATATGCTCAACCGTTGCACAGTCTCCTGCACTATATATGTCTTTTATGCTTGTCTCACCTTTTGTGTTTACTACTATAGCCCCATTTTTAAGAGTTTTTATACCAGTATCAAGTACAAACGCAGTGTTGGGCTTAAAACCAGTGGCGATGACCACTAGGTCCGTCTTATAAGTTCCTTTGTCTGTTACTATTTCACTAACACTCCCCTCACCTCTAAACGCAGTGACAGACTCACTTAAAAGTACCTCAACACCATGAGAAAGTAGCTCTTCTAACATCAAATCAGTTATTTTCTCATCAAACATCCCGTTAAATACTCGTGAACTTCGCTGGATAAGATGTACTTTTTTACCTAAATGTACCATAGCCTCAACAACTTCTATACCGATAAAACCAGCACCTACTATTGTGATGTCGTTTATACTCTCGAGTTTAACCTGCTCTTTTACTCGCAGTCCATCTTCCATCTTTGTGAGTTTAAATATATTGTCTATGTTCATGTTCTCAAATGGAGGAAGTGTCGCCTCTGCTCCAGAAGCTATCATGAGTTTGTCATAAGTGTTGGTAAATGTCTCCTGTGTTTCTAAGTTTTGTACCTCTACAGTTTTAGAAATAGCATCCACACTTAAATATAATGTCCCCAGAAAAACAAACCACTTAATACAATATTCTTATTCCATAAGATAAAATAAGAAG
>DQSP01000194.1 GCA_015663215.1 Sulfurimonas sp. | reverse complement strand
TTTGCATTATCACGAAGTTCTAAAAGAAGTTTTGCACTCTCTAAGTCATAAACAGGTTGAGTGATGATGCCAATAGCTCCATGCTTTATCTTTTTTTGTATCTTTTTTTGTAGTGTTTTAGGATTTTTAGCATACGAGTTTACTACTGCAAACGCAGAAATCTCTTTTGGTTGGTGCTTAAGAGGTTTTCCCGCATAGTCCATTCCTGCATTAAACGCAGAGATGATGTCAAGTAAAAGTGTACTGTCACCTTCAAAAGCACCTTTAGTGTGTGGTTGGTCACTCATAGTAGCAGGGTCACCAGTGAGTGCTAATATAGCACGGATATCTACTTCGTTAGCACCCAAAAGATCTGACTGAAGTGCTATTTTATTTCTATCACGCATTGCCATCGTTGCTATTACGGGTTTGTTAAACCTATCTTGTAACATTTTAGCAGCGAAAAGTGCATTGTATTTTAGTTTTGCCAAAGGATTATCAGTAGTTGAAAATCCATCTACATATTTATCAAGTTCTAACTCAGCAATCTTTTCTATGATAGGAGCAAAAAGAGGGGAGTGCCCTGGAGTTGTCTCTAGTGTAATATATGTATCATTATTTAACTTTTGTATTAAAGTATCAAACAAATAAAGTCCCCTTTTGATATAATGATGCAATTATAACAAAAGAGAGAAGATTTAATGCTAAAACTAGCTGTATTTGATTTTGATTCTACACTTATGGACGGAGAGACTATTGATTTCTTTGCGACGGAGCTTGGAATCGGTGAAAAAGTAGCCAAAATAACTGAAGAAGCGATGAGTGGAAGACTTGATTTTTTTGAGTCTTTGCAACAAAGAGTTGGACTTTTAAAAGGGCTTGACTATTCAGTCGTAGAAAAAATAAGCCAAAACTTGCCTTTTATGCCCGGTGCGAAAGAGACTATAGCAGAGCTTAAACGCAGAGGACTTACGGTTGTCTGTTTTTCTGGTGGCTTTAGAAGTGCTACAGGATATGCAAAGAGTATCTTAGGTTATGATGCAGACTTCTCAAATGTCTTACATGAAAAGAACGGTAAACTTACAGGTTTAGTTGGTGGAGATATGATGTTTTCACATTCTAAAGGTGATATGTTGGAGCGTTTACAAAACATCTTAGGTGTAAGCCAAGAAGAGACATTAGTATGTGGTGATGGTGCAAATGACTTGAGTATGTTCGCTCATGCAGGAACTCGTATAGCATTTTGTGCTCGCCCTGTTTTAGAAGCAGAGGCAAACATCATCATAAAAGAGAAAGACCTTACTTTAATATTGGAGAAAATATAATATGTTAGAAAACAGTTTGTGGAGAAAATACCACAAAGAAAATACATTTAGAGAAAGAATAGCTGAGTGCTGCGTTTTAGACTCTATGGACTTAATAGTGGAAGATAAAGAACTTTATGGAGCAATAAAAGTAAAACTTACAAAGAAAGAGTTAAAACTTTTTGCTATGGATAGTGCGAAGATAACAGATGAAAAGATAAAAGAAGAATTTTCTTATGATGATGCAGCTCTAGAAAAAGCAAGGTTTAAACTTTACAAAAAGCTCAAACAAGATAAAACAAGACTCGACTTTAAAGAAACATCAAGAGATAGACAAGCGTAACAAAAGAAACCTGAAAGTTAATTTTTTGTCTCAGTACATAAGATTAATCTATTATTTATATAATTATGTGTAGTATATCAATAGACATATTAAAACAACAAGGAAATTAAATGAAAAAAACAACTTCATTATTACTAGCTGCTATGGTAGCTGGGTCAGTTTTCACTACAAGTGCGATGGCTGATGCTAAAAAAGGTCAAAAATACTATCTTAAAAAACTAAAAGTTTGTAAGAAAGATGGTCTTAAAAACGGTGCAGTTTTCGCAACTAAGCATTCACGTCAAGAATGGGCTACTATCAAAGATGATGGTAAACTTCAAGACGAGTGGAAAAGCATCTGTTCTCATGGTGTGAAGAAGATTAATAAAATGAAAGAAAAAGATATCAAAAACCTTTATGATTTCGTATGGAAATATGCATCTGATGGTGAAGTACCATCTTGTGGTTAATCTCTAACTCTTAAAACTAAACTCTTTATGAGTTTAGTTTTCTTTTTTCTAAACATCCTCTTTACCTTATTTCAAAATTACTTTAAAACTTACTCTTCTAGATTTTTTCTTAAATTCTATATTGCTATGTGCTAGAGACTTTGAAGAGCTATAGCCACTCCCCTTAAGTACTTTTGAGAGCCAAACTTGGGTAGGTTTCTTTTGTTCTCTAAAGAGATGGCTCATTGTTTCATATGAACGGTTGAGTGAGAGTTTTTCGTTGTTGAGGTAGGTATCTGTAAAGTCTGATTTTCCCCATTCGCTTGATGTATGACCATTTATCTCTAAAGTTTTTATATGTTCTTTATTTGCATAAATGAAGGGCATTAGTTTTGAAGAAAAGAGAGTTAAAAAGTCTTTTTGCTTTTGAGTGAGTTTATAGGCTCCTACATCGAAGTAAAGTAGAGGGTCTATTATGTTGATACTCAAATCTTTTTTTATCTCTATTTTTTTGGCTTTTAGCTCATCTTTAAAAATATCACAGAGTTTTTCATAAAAACTATTTACACTTGTAGCTATTTGAGCCATAGTAGCATCGCGGTTGAGCTTTGTTATCCACATGTTTGTCTCTTGTGAACTGTTGTCTGTGTGAACACCTGCAACAGCAGCTAAAGAGTTGTGCATGATAGTGACAGCATTAAAAACATCATAATTTTCTTGCCCATAGTGCTCTTGTGTTAAAAGCACAAAACTAGAGTCCAAAATCATTGCCAAACCATCAGTGTTATAAACATCTTTAACATAACCAACGGCTAT
>DQSP01000025.1 GCA_015663215.1 Sulfurimonas sp. | reverse complement strand
ATCTCTTGATAGTGCAGACATAAAGAATAGCTGTCCCATTCCTTCTATACCAAAAATAGACTCTAAAATTACACTTCCCCCTATGAGTCCTGGTAGTGATAATCCTAGTAGTGTTATGATAGGTGGGAGTAAGTTTGGCAGTATATAAAACTTGAGTAACTCTTTTTGACTCAGCCCCCGTGAAAGTGCAAAATAATAATAATCACTTTTGAGTATCTCAAGAGTTAAAGAACGAATATAGATTATCATACTTCCAAGTCCTACAAATATCATCACAGATATTGGCATAACAAGATGCCAAGCCATATCTAAATAGTTTGCAAAGCCTTCTTTAGCTTCAATTGAATGTAGTCCAGCTATTGGGAACCAATTGAGATTTAATGCGAAAAAGATGATAAAGAGTAGTGCTAGATAAAAAGAGGGCATAGAGAAAGAAAAAAGTGCTATCTGTCTAATAATATAATCAGACTTTTGCTCATACAAGAGTGCCGCTTTTATACCAAGCCATAAAGAAACTGCAAACACTACCACTAAAGCACTAAGGTTCATAAATAAGGTAACTGGTAATCGTTTAAGTATCTCAGCACTTACATCTTGACCACTTACAAAAGATATACCAAAGTTAAAAGTAGCTATATTTTTCACCCAATCAAAATACTGCATACTAAGACTCTTATCTAAGCCGTACACAGCTTTAAGTTTTTCTATAGCCTCTTTTGTCATGTTTGGATTTAACTCACCTGCTCCAAAAAAAGATGATGGTGCTGCATGGATTGCTAAAAAAGAGATGATGGAGATAAGAAGTAGCATAAAGAGTATGTATGCAAGTTTTTTTATAAGTAATTTCATATTTAAGAATTATATCATATGTTTAGGGTGTCATGAGAAGATAATTAGATTTAAAAAGTTAGAAAGAAAAACTAAACTCTCCAAAAGGAGAGTTAGTTTGTGTAGAGTTTAGTCTAAGACTAGAAGTTTACTGTTAAGTATACTTGTAGAGCATTTAAAGAGTCATTAGTTGCGGCATTACCATCACCTAAATTAGTATAGATATAAGCAAGTGTAGCATCAACTGGACCAAGAGATTTACTAGCAGTAACTGTAAGCTCAGTAAGATCAGTTTCATTAGCATTCTGAGTTACATTTGTGAAATAAAGACCTAAGTCAGCAACAGAAGTTGGAGCTTCAACAGTTAAGTTTATAGCTTTTGCACCAGCTTTAGTTACTTGACCATAGTTCCACCATGCTTCAGTATATAATTTAGACTGAGCAGTTCCACCAATGAAATCAGTTGCAGTATTTTGACCTGCAGAATGATCTTTACCGATTACAGAGTAAGAAGCTTTAACAGTCATAACATCTTTCATAGCATAACCAAGCATTACTGCAGTTGCACTAGAAGAAACATTAACATTAGTTTTATCACCAATTGTACCAAGTTGATTTTTAGTAGTAGAGATATCAAGAGTTGAATACTGAATACCAGCTAAGATACCATCCATATTTAAGTCAGCTTGTAACCAAGATGCAGTTGCAATACGAGTTACGTCATAGTACCATGCTTGAACAGTTAATGGCTTCCAAGAGTTGTTGATAACAGCAATAGCATAAGCACCATCAGAACCGTAAGTAGTGAAATCACCATTACCATTAACAACAGGAGCTACAGCTAAGTTTACGCCTTGAACAATACTTTGAGCATTTTGTCCAAAAGTTTCAGTACCATTACCGTTACCAACAAAAGCACCAACTAAAGTAGTATTAGGGATGTCTTGATTGATTACAACAGCAGCTTCAAAAGTATTTTTCTCAATTGACCATTTTTCAGTAAATGCTAATGGAGTATCAAGTTCCATACGACCAACTTTAATAGTTGTTTTAGCAGCAGAAATAGCAATCCATGCTTCATTTACCCATGCAGCATTGTTAACTTTAGCACCATTTACTGGGTGACCATAGTATGAACCTGTAGCAGCATCAGCAGTATGTGCACCACCCCATACATTACCAACTAAGTTATTTTCTAAACCTAAAGTAGTAAGTACAGTATATCCAACACCAGCACTAATAGAAAGAGCGTCAGCTTTGTATAAATCTGTAGTAAGGTTTAAGTTAAGACCGATATCTGCAGCAGAGTTCGCAGCTTCAAATAATCCACCATCACTAGTAGCTAAACCAGAGTTTGCTTTATCTTGTGTCATGTAATAAACATTAACATCACCAGTAACTTTTGTATTCTCGATTGCGAATGCACTTGAACCGATTAGTAGTGCAGCTACTAAACTCATTTTTGTAATTTTCATATATTCTCCTTATTCTTTTACAAATTTCAAGAGCAGTATAGCACAACACATGCTTAATTCCCCATTAAAGATGAACATTTTTAATAAACTAGGATATAATCCCTTTATGAAACAATTAATCAAAAAAACTTTTATAATTTTAAGCTTGACCTTATTTACAGCTTGTGTTACAGTTCCTAAAGTAACCCCATCGCAGAATAAATCTCTCAATAGTATCAGTAAATCAAATGCCTCTAAAAAGAAATCTTACTATATGCAAAAAGAGATGGATGATTTTTTAAAAAACGAGTGGAGAGAAACGGTTCTCCAAGATAAAGAGATAAAAGAAAAATATGAAGACAAAAAAGAGAAAACTTTTACTCTTCAAGAGTTTGTAGACAAGGCTGAAGTATATTCAGACAAGAGACCATCTAATGAAAGCATATCTAATGTTACTAAGGTGCAAAGCCTTCCTGTTATAGGAAAATAGTCTAAGGCTATTTTGCCTCTAGCTCTTGTGCAAACTCTATCATAGAACAAAAATGCTCTGCATAAAGAGCTGCACTCCCTACTAAAATACCATCTACATTTTTTAATGCAAGAACTTCTTTTGCATTGGTAACTTTCACACTTCCGCCATAAAGCAGTGGTGCAGTAGATTTTGTTTTTAAGTCTGTATGAATATCTTGTATATCTTGAAGTGTTGGAGTAAGACCCGTTCCTATAGCCCATACTGGTTCATAAGCGATAATAAGATTTTCATACTCTGTATCTATACCCTCATACTGAGCAGATATATACTCCATCATATCACTCTTACCAGCCTCGCGTTTAGCAAGTGGTTCACCCACACAGTAGACTATCTTAAAACCCAACTCTTTATAGTAGTTGAACTTCTTTACAAGTTCT
>DQSP01000022.1 GCA_015663215.1 Sulfurimonas sp. | reverse complement strand
TAGCTCCCCATCTTTGCTAACTTGTATCTTGTGTATTTCTTTATAATTGAACCCCGTAACGTGCTTAGAGTATACTCTATTGTGTGAAAGTGTTATCTCTTCTTTGTGTACTTGTTGTAATGTAGCGTGGCATAGAGTAGGCTCTCCTGCTGTGAGTGTAAGTATCGTTTCATCTAACATGAATAAATTATCACCTGATGTGAACTCAAACCCCCCATATAGTGTGATAGTTTCTTGGCTTGTGAGGAAACATTGAACGACTAATGGTAGCGTAAATCGTACATATCCCACCTCATAGAGTAGCTTAGCTAAAAGTATCTCTTCTGTTTGGGGATAAGACAATTCTTGAATATTGAAAGCTCTTCTCTCTTCAACTTGGTTAATCTTGAAGTCAAGCGTTTCTGCCATTAGAATTATGCCTAAATCTGATTCAAACCCACTATATTTATCATTCTTTTTGATGATGTCTAAAAAATATTCTTTGGGTGTTATCATCGGGGTTCTCCATTCAGTTGTGTAATTAAACTTGTACCGTTAATATAGCGTATTTCTATTTTGAAGTCATCAATATTGTCACTACCCATGCTTACATTTTCGATAACATCATATATCCACTCGCCTACATCTCTTGCCATATCATCAAGCATTCTGTTTAAACTTATACTAGCTATTTGTTTATTTTTGAATAGAATAATATTAGGATTAAACCCAAATGGCACTCCAACATAATATCCGTAAGGTGTTTCTAGCCATGCACGTATAGGGTCACTCTCTAATAGGATTGACTTCTCTTGTCTACTGCTCACGATATTTCCTTGTATGCTCTAGTTGGTGTATATGTAACTTCTGTTTTGCTTGTTTTGTCTTCTTTCGCTACTCTTGCATTGAGTTTCACTAGCTCTGCTACAATAGCTTTATCGCTCATGTTGCTGTTGGTCACTCTCATACTTGAAATAGCTTCAATTATTCTGCCATCGTCTAATGCTACCTTTTGGTTAGTAGACTTAAGTGACGTTGTAAAATCTCTTGATAGTCCTAGTTCATCTCTGTTTCTTACCTTGGCTTGTATGGATACTTGTCGGGGTGATTGCTTAATCTCTCGCCCTAAAAACTTTGGCATAAACTTCTTTTTATAGTTTGCAATGAGTTCTGCGTCTGTGTTGCCTTTGATAGATTGATTCCGAATGTTTCGTCTAACAGTTTTTGATAGTTTACCTCTATTAATAGACCTCATTCCCCCTGCCCCTTGGTTGTGCCTTAACCATCTGTTCCAATTATTGACCTCTAACCCACTATTTGTTATGTCTTTATCATACCCTTTAAGGGCTACTGCCATCATCTGCTCTTGGAGTTGTGGGCTTCTTCGTATCTGCTCTGGTGTCTTACCCATCTTCTTAGCTAATATAGTACCTGCATCGCCTTTATCTCTAAACCTAAACTGATATTTCCCCTCATATCCGTTTGCATTTTTCCCAGTGTTATAATTGCCCTTGCTTTCCGTTTGTCCAAGCATATATAAAAAGTCTTTATCGCTACTGCTTATTTTACCCATATTGATATCTGTAACCCCTGCGTTACCTGCTAATGGACTATTGTAAGATAGTGATTGTAGGGTTGCATTTATCTCTGATAGTTCCTTATTTAGTGCTATCTGTTGCTTGGTTGCGTTGTCAATGTTGTTTTGGTATATGTCATTGTTTTTCTTGTCTATTGTTTGTTGCTTCTTCTGTGTGTCGATACCTCTCTTGATTAAATCAAGTTGGGCTAATACTTCTTTTTTGCTTTGCAAGGCTTTATCCACGTCTGCAAATGTGGCTTCATTCGCTCTATTTCTTGCATTGGCATATTGTTTGCGTTCGGCTTTTGATACTCCACCCTCTCTCTCTATCTTGCTGTCAAGGTATCCCATCTTGTGACGGTCTGTAATTTTTATTTGCTTCGCTATCTCTTCTTTACTGTAGCCACCTACCCCAAATATTGAACCATTGCCCATTATTCCACGTGTCATATATGCTAATTTATTCTCTTGTTGCTTGGTTGCCTTGCGTTCTGCCATAAGTGCGTTCGTGAGTGCTTTTGCGTCATTTGCATAGCCACTATGATTAGTAAATGTTTTATTCTCTTTAAGTCTATGAGCTATACTTGTCGCTTCTTGTTTAATCTTATTGTACTCTGCACTATCCTTATCTGATACAAACCCTTTACTGCCCTCTATTTTTCTCATCTTCTTAGTTAAAGATATGAACTTCTTATGGTCTGACGTTTGGGATAGAAATACATCTCCTAATTCCGATATAGTGTCTACTACTGATGATAACTTTTCGCCTATAGCATTATCTAGTCTACCTAATACATTACTAACCCTATTAGCTAAAAAAGATAAGCCTTTCCCGAAATCTCCCGTGTTGTTTACAAAAGTTTTAAATACTTCTGAAACTGTTCCACTCATCTTAGATAAGGCATCGGATATAACATTACTATCTATTCTATAATCTACACCTATTAATCCTAGAAGTGAATTAATATTAGTGATTACTGAATTCTCTAATGCTTTACCTAACCCTTTGATTTTTTCGGTCAAAGATAACTCATCTATATTTTTATTAAGTTGCTCTGCTATCTTTTGTGTTTCTTTGGCTATCCCTTTATTAAGTACAGTAAAAAGTGTTGCTACTGCACCAGTTATGCCTAACTTTTTAAGGACGGACTTCGCAAAGGCTACTGCACCCCCACCAGTAACAACTGCCCCACCATTTAGACCACCTTTGCCTGACTTTCCCCCATCTCTATGTATCTTCTTTAGTAAGTCAGTCTGTTCCTCTAAATTTTCGCTGTCTTTTTTTGCTCTCATCTCGTTAAGCCGTTCTTGTCCTGCTGTTGAGTTGGCAATCTTGCTTTGTGCCGTTTGTGGCTTCTTTTTGCTCTCGGCTAAAGAAGATAATAAGCCATTCGTTGAAAAATCAAACATTCGCCCCCCTACATATGAACTATCATATTACTTCTATATCTAGCTAATGGCTTTTTCTCTTCCTCTTTTTTTATGTCTATGTTTTTAATGTTGTCCTTGGCTAATTGCTCTTCTTTTGCAAAGTCTACTGTCTTAAATATGGTTGCTGTTTTCTTCTGAATATTTACATCAATGCCATCTGTACTAATCTTGGACGTGAACCCCTCTTGCTTCAACTGTTGTGTTATTGCATCAAGTTGTTTTTCGTGTGTATCTCTAAGACTATTAAGCTCATTCTTGTAGTTTATTGTTAAGTCTTCAAGTTCTTTTTCGCTGTCGGTAATATAATCTTTTGCCTGTTCCAATTCTAAAGATAATTCTTTTTTCTCTAGCTCTAATACTTCTTTTTCATTGTCTGTTATCTCTTTTGCTTTTGCTATACTATCAAGTAATTTTTGGCTATTGTCTTCTTGTGTTTCTAGTGCATAAATAGCGTTCTCCACGGCTTTATTATTCTTTCCTATTGAAGATAGATACCCTTTGATGTTATCTCTTACTATGTTTTCAGTCTTTTTAGTGATTGTGTCCATGTCTATTGAACATAAACCATCTTCGCATAAATTATCTACTAATACACGATTGGTTGAAAAATTAGGACTTACTACATAGTCAAATCCTAAAAAGTCACCATTTTCCAAATCGTGTAGACTTGAAAAGCCACCTACTGCGTTTTCTATGAGGGTCTGCACTTCTAGCCCTATTTTATTGGATAGTATCCTCTGTTCATGCTTAACCTCTCCGTCTACCCACTCCATAGATAATGTTTTACAACACGGAAAGACAGTGTTTCCCTCTGCATCTCTTTCCCCTGCTACATACCCTGCACCCTTTTGTCTGCTATGATGTGAATAAAACCCTACTGCATAACCATTGGCTATTCTTTTTTGCGTCCGTGGGTTCTCTACCATTTTTCTGTATTGGATAGGGTCGTAATTTCTCTCATCTCCTAAATCGTGACCATGAGTAAATGGTGTAAACTGTATAGATACAAGCATTGTGCCGTCTGCTTCTTTTGAATATGTACTTTTAACTTTTTTTGCTTTTGGTGGTCTTCCGAACATTTTTAAAATCCTTCCTCTTCTTTAGGTGGTGGGGTTAAAATATAATCTATGTATGAATTAATTATGTCTTGACTGTTTGTATAACTTTGGTTAATGATTGTCTTAATCTCTTCTTTTAGTAGCTCTCTTGTTTCTGGGGTATCCTCAAACTTCATTGCTTTCAGTTGCTCCACTATTCCTAAAAACTGTTGTGAATTACTTACGGCTTCCATTCTTTGCATCTCTGCTTTTAGCTTTGACGCATTGAGTATGTTATTAAACTCTATCTGTACTTTGTCTTCTATGTCTAAATTAAACTTCGCCTTAAAGTGTAGGACTACTATATTAGTAATGTACTCTCTAATGCTCTCTCTTAGGTTGCTCCCTATTTCCTCCATTAAAAGGGATTGTCCAAATGAACTGTCTTTTTCTCCACCACCTTGAACGTTACCACCAAAAGCAGTTAGCTCCATC
>DQSP01000058.1 GCA_015663215.1 Sulfurimonas sp. | reverse complement strand
TGGCGAAGACTTTTTTATGTACTCGTTTTTAATATCCATAGTGTATTTAAAAAGTGCTTTATCGTTTTTCATCGCATGTGGTTTTGGGTATTTTTGAAGAAGATGTTTTGCCAAGTTTCCAGACTCTATGAGTTTTATAACCTGCGTTTGAGTCTGCATTGGGTAGTGGTTCAGGTACTTTAGTTTCATTTAGTCCAGTAGTTTTTCTATATCTGCATTTATCTCTGATGGTTTAGTGGAAGAGCCATAGCGTTTAACAACATTTCCCTCTCTATCTACAAGAAATTTTGTAAAATTCCACTTTATGCTATCCATCCACAAAAAACCACCCTGCTTCTTTTTGAGAAACTTATAAAGTGGGTCTGCATCATCACCATTTACATCCACTTTTGCGAACATATCAAACGCAACATCATACGTTTTTTGACAGAAAAATTTTATCTCTTTATTTGAGCCAGGTTCTTGAGACATAAACTGGTTAGATGGAAACCCAAGCACCATAAACTCTTCATCTTTATGCATCTCATAAAGCTTCTCTAGCCCTTCATACTGAGGAGTAAATCCACACTTACTTGCTACATTTACTATAAGAAGAACCTGTCCCTTATACTGACTCATAGAGATAGTATTTCCATCAATATTTTTCACATTAAAATCATATATACTCATCTCATCTGCTCCTGCGTTTAAAGATAAAACCATCATAAAAACTGTTAAATACTTATAAAATCCAAACACTAAACTTCTTTCCTTTGATTTTTCCGTTTTTGAGGGCTTTCTCTGCTTCGTCTATAAAACGAGTCTCTATTGCAACATAAGCTTGTCTATCGTAGATGTCTATTTTACCGATGCTGCTTCCCTTTAATCCAGCATCACCTGTAAGTGCACCTAGCAAATCTCCTGCACGAAGTTTATCTTTTTTACCACCCTCTATGACTAGTGTCACAAACTTAGGTTTTAGTTGAAAATTTGTACTGCCTTTTAAGTCAGTATCATCTAAAAATGTGCGTTTACCATCTTGATACTCATCTGCTTTGTCAGCTTCATACGAAGTGTAAAGAGTGATGGCAACTCCCTCAGCTCCAGCACGACCCGTTCGTCCTATACGGTGAGTATAAGTCTCACGTCCGTGAGGGATGTCGTAGTTTACAACCATTGAGAGTTCTTTGATATCAAGACCCCTAGCTGCAACATCTGTTGCTACTAAAATAGGGCAAGATTTATTTGCAAACTGTACTAAAACATCATTTCTCTCGTACTGTTCTAGGTCGCCATGAATGGCGAGTGCATCTATCTTTCTTTTTTGTAAGTTCTCTGCTAAATCTCTAGCTTCTGCTTTTGTGTTTGTAAAAACTATGACATTATCAGGTGTAAACTGTGAGAGGATTTTTACAAAAGTATCCTCTTTAGAAGTTGTCGCATAAAACTCTTCTGTTATCTTGTTAGCTACTTCAACCGAAGTTGTTTTCACACTCACAGCATCATTTTGTATGCGTTTACTGATGTTTAAAATCTCTGCATCATAAGTCGCAGAAAATAGTAGTGTTTGCTTCTCTTTAGGAGTAAACGCCATCACTGCTTCAACCTCTTCTAAAAAACCCATATCGAGCATTCTATCTGCTTCGTCGAGAACTAAAGTTTTAAGATTTGAGAGTTCTAAACTCTCTTTATTTAGGTGTTTTAAAACACGACCAGGAGTACCCACTATTATGTGAGCTTGGTGTTCAAGAGAACCTAACTGTCGTCCAAAACTCTCTCCACCTGTCAGCATTAAAATTTTGATGTTATGTTTGAACCTAGCTATGCGGCGAAGCTCTTTTGCTACTTGGTCAGCGAGTTCACGAGTAGGACATAAAAGAAGAGCTTGAACACGAAACCTTTTTACATCGAGTTTTTCGAGTAGTCCTATTCCAAACGCAGCAGTCTTTCCACTTCCCGTTTTTGCCTCAGCGATGACATCTTTTCCCTCTAGTATAAGAGGTAAAGCCTCCTCTTGTATAGCCGTCGCATTTTTATATCCAAGAGAGTCTAGTGTTGTAAGCATTTCGGGTGAGAGAGTCAGGTCTTTAAATGTCATAGGATTATCTTTTTATGAAATTATACCCTTATTCTTAAACTGATACATCATAAGTGATGCTGCAACACCAACATTAAAACTTTTTACACTCCTCTGCATCTCAATGGTCACTACTTCATCACATAATGTAAGTATCTCATCTGCGATACCACGGCCCTCATGTCCCATGATAAGTACCCATTTTTTTGGAGTTCTAACTTCTGAGAGCATTGTTGCACCTGTGGCTACTTCTGCTGCGAAAACTCGGTAACCTTTTGCTTTAAACTCTTGTATACTTCTCTTTATATCTTTATGAACATGTGTTCTTATATGTGTCGAGTAACCCATAGAAACCCGTAGAGCACGACGGTTAAACGGATGTGGTGTTTGAGATGCAAAGACTAAAGAGTCTACACCTAAAGCAGCACAACTTCTCACAATAGAGCCAACATTTTCAGCTGAAGTAATGCCATCTAACATCAAAACCTCATCGCCTAACTCATCCATACTAACATCAGAGGGACGGATTCCATGCATCATGCAATTGTGATGTATCTTATGCCCGACTATCTTTTTCATCTCCTCTTTTGTTGTGAGATATTTTATAGGAATGTCTTTATCTGCGAGTAGCTCAGAAAACTCATCATAGTACTCTTGAGTAGCGAGCATACTTTTTATCTCTACACCTGACTCTAAGACTAGGTTTACAACCTTTGGCGAATCCGCTATAAAACTTCCATCTTCTCTAAATGCCGACTCTCTGAGTGAAGAGTAGATTTCTAACTCTTGTATTGCAATATTATCTACTTTTAAAAACATTTTCGTTGTGGTTTCTCAAAACTATTTACATCCTGCATCGCTTGAAATATAATCGTCTCTAGCTCTATATTATGCTTTTTTTCAAAAGCATTAATTGCATCGCTATCACATGCTTCGATATCTCGTACAAGTTTAAATATCTCTCCCAAAATACCTTTATCCTCAAGTATGGCATCACATACCTCTTGTGATACATTTATATCCTCAAGTATTGTTTCAAGGGATACAGAAAACACAGTATCAATCAAAGACAGAACGCCTGCAAAGTAAGCTTCTCCAAGCATATTACTTCTAACCTTTGGTTGCAATGCTTTTAAAATATTTTCCATGAGTTCCGTTCTATGTTTTACCATAAGCATAAGAGGTGATTTTTTGTTTGAAGTAACTGACTTAGAGTATATCATGAGCATTAGCCACTGCCCAAGAGGTATGCGACCTACAAGTGTCAAGACATGATGAATAGATGCTATTTTATTTCTAAAACTAAAAGACCCTGAGTTTATAAACTGTAAAAGTTGTACTGTTATCTCATGGTTTAGCTCGAACTCTTTTGTGATTTCATCTATATTTACATCTTGCATTAAAAGGTTATAAAGCTTTAAAACAGCAGCTTGAGATGGTTCGTACTTTGCATTTTCTAAAATTTTTGGTTTTGAAAAGAAGTAGCCTTGAAACCAATCACATCCAAGTTCTTTTGCCTCTTCATATGCAAAAAAATCTGCTACATCATCTGCTACGACAGTAATTCCTCTCGCTTTAATCTTGCGTATCATTTGACGAAGATGTACATGAGAGCTCTCTTTAATGTTTACCTTTACAAATGCAAGTTTTTCCATAATTAAATCATATTTATACATAGTCTCAGCATTGATTACGAAGTGGTCTATACTTAGAAGATAGCCTTGTTCATAGAGTTTATCTATCCTTTCTAAAACTTTTTCACTCATAGGGATACTCTCTAAAAGACTAAATATAAAGAACTCTCCAGGGACGGAAAATATGATGTCA
>DQSP01000120.1 GCA_015663215.1 Sulfurimonas sp. | reverse complement strand
AGATGCGATGACTTTTGCAAAAGAGTTGCTAAAGGGACGTTTTGCAGAATTTGTTGAACAAAAAGAGTTAGACCTTGTCTATCCTTTTGATGAAAACAACCGTTTTCGTGTAAATATCTTTTTTCAGATGGATGGAATTTCTGCAGTTTTTCGTGTAATTCCTGTAAAAATTCCTTCATTTGAGGAGCTGCATTTACCTGATATTGTTAAAAGTTTTACTAAAAGAGACAGGGGTTTAGTGCTTGTAACTGGTGTAACTGGTTCTGGAAAATCTACAACACTTGCAGCACTTATAAATGAAATAAACCTCACGAGAAAACAGCATATCATCACAATAGAAGATCCAATTGAGTTTGTACATAAAGATAGAAATTGCATCATTAATCAGCGCTCTGTTGGACAAGATACACTCTCATTTGGTTCAGCCTTACGTGCAGCTCTTCGTGAAGATCCAGATATAATTTTGGTTGGGGAGATGCGTGATAAAGAGACTATAAATCTTGCACTTCATGCCGCAGATACAGGACACTTGGTTTTCTCAACTCTGCACACTATTGATGCCAAAGAGACTATTAACCGTATTATCGGGCAGTTTCCACCAGAGGAACAAAATCGTGTAAGACTCTCTGTAGCAGGAGTACTTCAAGGTGTTATCTCTCAGCGACTTGTACAAACTATTGATGGCGGACGTCGTGCTGCGATGGAAGTTCTTGTACGAACACCAAGAATTGAAAAGCTTATTATGGAAAATCGTGACTATGAGATACGTGATACTATTGAAGCTGGAAAAGAGCATTATAAATCACAAAGTTTTGATCAGTCTATACTTGATTTATATAATGATGGCATTATTTCTAAAGAACAAGCACTCAAAAATGCAACTTCTGCATCTGACTTAGAACTTAAAATCAGTGGTCTTTCAAGTGGTAAAGCAAGTGATCAATCTGCTATAAGTGAGAGTATACAAATAGATCACGATGATTCTGATATCTTTGACTTGAAGTAATACTTAAAGCATATGTGGGTATAATTGCAACCATTTTTAAACACAAGGAAATAATATGTTAGAAGGTATCGTTAGAGAGAGTATGACAACAGGAGCTACAAAAGCACTACGTCGAGATGGTTATCTAATTGCAAATATCTACGGAAAAGGTTTTGAGAATATCAATGCTGCATTCAAATCAAATGAGTATATCCGTACTGTTCGTAATAAAGAAACTATAGCATTCCCAGTAAAAGTTGCTGGTAAAGAGTTAAATGTAGTTGTTCAAGGCTATGAGTCACATGCAGTTACAGGAAACTTACTTCATGTTGATTTAATGGTTGCACAACCAGGTGTTAAATCTAAATTCAACATCCCTATAGTAGCTGTTGGTGAGGCAATTGGACTGAAGAATAAAGGTCTTGTTCACATGGCTAAAGAGCGCTTAACTGTTAAGTGTACACCAGAAGACTTAATGAACAAAATAGAAATCGATGTAACAGAAATGGATACAGGTGATTCTAAACTAGTTCGTGATCTTCCAGAGTTAGCAAATATCACTATTCTTGATGCTGATCGTGTTGCTTTAATAAGTATCATTAAAGCGAAGTAATTTATGCTTATAGTCGGACTAGGCAATCCTGGTGCCGACTATGCAAACACTCGTCACAACATAGGCTTTATTCTTATAGATGAGCTCACGAAACGGTTCATTGCGAGAGATGTAACTTCGACATCTTTTTTAGGTAAGTGCTACAAATTCCAAAATCATTTTTTATTAAAACCACAAACATTTATGAATCTCTCAGGGGATAGTGTCATTAAAGTAAAAAACTTTTACAAACTTGAAGATGTGCTTGTAATACATGATGATTTAGATCTGCCTTTTGGAAGCCTGCGTTTTAAAAAAGGTGGTGGTCATGGTGGTCATAATGGTCTTAAATCTATAGATTCTCGAATTGGTAAAGAGTATATAAGAGTCCGAATGGGCATTGGAAAACCTGAGCATAAGGGAGAAGTTACATCTTATGTTTTAGGTGCTTTTAGCCAAGAGCAACAGAACTATTTAAATGAATGGATAGATAAAACTTGCGATGCTGTGATATACATGTTAGAACATACGATAGAAGAAACAAGTGCAAAGTTTGCGCAAAAAGCACAGCCACAGCAGGAATCATAGTGCTAGCATTTAAATATATAGCATTTCACTATCTCAAGTATTTTTTCGTGATTATGAGTGCTTTAGTTCTCTTCATGGTTGGTTTTGACTATATGGGAAATGCAGAGAGCCTTTCTTCTTCTGCAAATCTTATCTTAATTTATCTTGTATATAAGGCATTCTTTGCTATCGATATGTTACTTCCTTTAGCTCTTGTATTTGCGATGATAAGTACAAAAATATTTTTAATTCGTTCAAATGCATTAGTCTCATTTTTTTCACTAGGCTACACAAGAGTAGATGTTTTACGCCCCTTTGTTGTTGTCTCAACTACAATCATTATTCTTTTTATCTCTCTTCACTCATGGTCTAGTTTTGCTAGGGCAGATGAGTTTTCAAATAATATTCGTGAAAACAACCAATACCTTAGTCCTACAAGAGACCTCTTCTTTACTTACAAGGGGCAGTTTGTTTATTTTTCAAAAATGATTCCACTAGAAGAAAGAGCGGAAGATGTTCGAGTTTTCAGTGTGAAAAACAACTCATTAAAAGAGGTTGTTATCGCAAAAGAAGCAGTGTATAGGGATGACTATTGGTTAATAAAAGAGGCGGATATTATTACAAAACCTGATGATCTGAGTTTTACTTCAAGTGGGATTATTGTAACAAAAACCAATGATTTAAAAATATTAGAGGGTTTTCGTCCAAAGATTCTTGATCAGGTATACGAGGGAAAAGTAAATTTTACTATTAAAAATGCTATCGATGCCATAATACTTTTGGAAGAGCAAAATATGAATACTAGTAGTATTAAAGGGGCACTCTATAAGATATTTATTTATCCATTTTTTGTGCCTTGTTTGATAGTCATTATATTTTTCTTTGTGCCAATCAGTGTGCGTTTTTTAAATGTGAGTCTTTTTAGTTTTGGAGCAATTTTAGCAACTTTACTTATTTGGGGTGTTTTATTTATGCTTATAGAACTTTCAAACAACAAAACAATTTCAAGTGAAGTAGGTGTAATTATGCCTGTTTTTATACTTTTTCTTATAGCATTGCGGCAGTGGCAAAAATATAGGATGGCTACTTAACGCCCCTATAAGCACATTTTGGATAAAATCATTTAAAAAAGAATTTGGAATTTTTATGATTGATTTTAAAGCGATAACACAAGAGTACAAAACTCCCCTCTACATCTATGATTTTGACTATATGTCTGCACAATACACAGAACTAAAAGCTGCGTTTAAAGGTAGAAAATCTATCTTAGCTTATGCTGTAAAAGCAAACTCAAACCTAAGTGTTGTAAAACATTTTGCAAAAATGGGAAGTGGTGCTGACTGTGTATCCATTGGTGAAGTTAGACGTGCATTTATGGCAGGTATTCCTGCATACAAAATTATTTTCTCGGGTGTTGGTAAAACAGATGATGAAATTCGTGAAGCGATAGACAAAGATATACTCTACATAAATGTTGAGAGTGAAGCTGAACTTGGTCGCATTGAACTTATGGCAAAAGAGTTAGGAAGTGTTTCTCGTATAAGCATAAGAGTAAACCCAAACATTGACCCTAAAACACATCCTTATATCTCTACTGGTCTACATGATAATAAATTTGGAGTTGATTTAAGTACTGCAAAACGCATGTACATCAAAGCAAATAACTCGCCAGTTTTAGACCCAGTAGGTATTCACTTTCACATTGGTTCTCAACTTACAGAGCTAGACCCTATCCGTGAGTCCGCTGAAATAGTTGCTGACTTAGTACGTTCACTTCAAACTATTAAAATAGAGCTTAAGTTTTTTGATATCGGTGGTGGTTTAGGAATCAAGTATGATGATGAGACTACGATAAAACCTTACGATTATGCACAGGCAATTTTAGGTTGCTTAAATGCACTTGACCTTACTATACTTTGCGAACCAGGGCGTTTTTTAACTGCAAATGCGGGTTATTTTGTAAGTAAAGTACTGTATGAGAAACAAAATGGTGAGAAAAAATTTGTTGTGATTGATGGTGCTATGAATGACCTACTGCGCCCAGCTTTATACAGTGCATATCATAAAATAGATGTGATTACAGAGTCCAAAGAAGACTCCCGTCCTGTAGATATCGTTGGACCTGTTTGTGAGAGTGGAGACTTTTTTGCAAAAGATTATCCGCTTCCTCCACTAGCACATAACGACTTAGTAATAGTAAATAGTGCTGGTGCTTATGGCTTTGGTATGGGAAGTAACTATAATACTCGTGGACGTAGTGCTGAAGTCGCACTAGAGGGTGGCAAACCAAGACTTATTAGAAGACGTGAAACATTTGAAGATTTAATAGCGTTAGAGACAGAGTTCTTACAAGACTAAAGGAAAAAGTTTGTACTTCATAGATGTTCAAGGTACTTTAATCAGTGATGTTGATAAGTCCCCGATAGAGGGGAGTATAGAATTTATATCACATTTAAACTCACAAAATATTCCTTATATGATAGTAACAAACAATACAAAAAAATCTTCCAAAGATTTTTATGAGTATCTTCTTTCAATAGGTTTTGATTTTGGCTTTGAGAAGTACCTTGACCCTTTAATGCTTTTAGAAACTAAAGTAGATAAAAAGGCAGTAGCTGCTTATGGTGCAAGTGAATTTTTAAGCACTTTGGAGTCTATGAACTATACACTTGACTACGAAAATCCAAAAACTGTTCTTGTGGCTATTAAAGAGGACTTTAACTCAGATGAATATGCTCAAATGATAGATTTTTTACTCTCAGGTGCATCACTTGTTGGAATGCATGAAACATCTATCTATGCAAAAAATAACAAACGATATCCTGGTGTAGGGGCAATACTAAAACTCTTAGAATTTGCTACAAGTGTTTCTTATACCGTTGTAGGTAAACCTAGTGTTGCATTTTACTCACAGGGACTCAAAAACTTACAAGAGCAAAACAAAAATGCTACATACGATTCTATTACAATGATTAGTGATGATGTTAAGGGTGACCTTGGTGGTGCTAAAGAGCTTGGAATGAAGACTATATTTGTAACTAGTGGCAAGTATAAATCAGAAGAAGAGATAGTTCCACTTTTAGAGGAAAGCTTAAAACCAGACCTAGTGTATAAAAACATGCAAGAGATAATGGAGAAATTATGAAAGAAAAAAGCGATTGGCAGACTTTAGAAGAGTGTAGAGATGCGATAGACACTATAGACAACGATATATTATCCCTTTTAAATAAGCGAATGAAAGTTGTTGAGAGAGTTGGCGAGATTAAGAGTGATACAGGTGGTGCCATCTATAGACCTGAGCGTGAAAAAGCTATAATATCTCGACTTACAGCTATAAGCGAGTCAAATGAAGGACTATTGAAATCTAATGCAATTGAGGCTATCTTTTTAGAAATTTTTGCAGTTTCTCGTAATCTTGAACTACCAGAACGCATAGCTTTTCTTGGACCAGAGGGAAGTTTTACACATCAAGCAGCAGAGAGCCGTTTTGGTGGAACAAGCGATTATCTTTCACTCAACTCTATTGAAGCAGTATTTAGAACACTTGAGGCAAAAAGAGCAAAATTTGGTGTTGTTCCTATTGAGAACTCTCGTGATGGTATAGTAGGCGAGACACTCGACCTTTTATCAAAGTCAAGTGTAAAAATCGTGGCAGAACTTTATATGCCTATACATGTTTCATTTGCTACAAAAGCCCAAAAACTTGAAGATATTACAAAAATTTACTCCAAAGACAAAGGTTTTGGTCAGACAAGACAGTTTTTAAGCGAGCATGGTTTTGAAAATATTGAACAAATTCCTGTTGAGTCTACTGCTAAGGCAGCTATACTAGCGGCTAAGGATGAAAGTGCTGCAGCAATTTGTTCTCATATAGCTGCAAAACTGTATGGTGTGCCTACGATGTTTGAGAACATTGAAGATGAGTCAGATAATGCTACTCGTTTTATAATACTGAGTGACTTTAAAAATGGCATGAGCGGAGATGATAAAACTTCGATTCTTGTGCGTTTAACTGATGCTTTAGAAGCGGGGGCATTAGTTGGGTTTTTACAAGACTTTGATGCCCAAAATGTGAATCTAAGCAAGATAGAATCACGTCCTTCAAAAGACAAGGATGGCGGATTCGATTATTGGTTCTACATCGATTTTTATGGTCATATAGATGAAGAGAAAATTCAAAATGTACTTAAAAAACATACAGATGAGGTTACTTGGTTAGGTAGTTATGTTAAGGGAGAGAGTTAAAAGTGAAATTTAATAAAAAATTAAAAAATATAAAAACATATGAAGCAGGAAAGCCTATTGAACTTGTTGTCCGTGAGTTTGGTATTGAACCCAAAGATATTATAAAACTTGCTTCAAACGAGAACCCTTATGGCTGTGCACCAAAGGTTCAAGAAGCAGTAAGTAAAATTATCTCACACATGGCACTCTATCCTGATGATAGTATGGGAAAACTAAAAAATGCCCTAACGAGTAGATTTGATATAAATGAAGAAAATTTAATCATTGGAAGTGGTAGCGATCAAGTTATAGAGTTTATCATGCATGCAAAAGCTAATGCGAATTCTAAAATACTTATAAACTCTGTTACGTTTGCTATGTATGAGATATATGCAAAACATATAGGTTCTGAAATAATACGGACTGCTTCACAAGAGCATAACTTAGATGAATTTTATGAACTCTATAAAAGTGAAAAACCAGATGTTATTTTTCTTTGTACACCAAATAATCCGACTGGTGATGCAATAGATGCACAAGCTATGATGGACTTTATAGCAAAAATCGATGATGATACTTTAGTTGTTGTGGATGGTGCTTATATGGAATATGCTGCATTTAAGGATGAAAAAAAATCTGTTTCACCAAAAGAACTCATAGAAAAATTTACTAATGTAATCTACTTAGGAACTTTTTCTAAGGCTTATGGTTTAGGTGGTATGAGAGTTGGATATGGAATCTCAAGTCCTAAAATCATCAAAGAGTTGTATAAATTACGTCCTCCTTTTAACATAACAACACTCTCTCTTGAAGCTGCATCAGTAGCGGTAAAGGAGAAAGAATTTGTAAATAATTGTATCTCTTTGTGTTTTAACGAGATGAAACGCTACGAAGAGTTTGCAACTAAGCAAAAAGTAGATATAATAGAGAGTTATACAAATTTTGTTACTTTATGTCTAAATAATAACCACAACTCTACAAAAATCTCTGATGCACTTTTGCGTAAAGGGATGATAGTGAGAGACCTAAGTGGGTATGGCATGAATGCATTGCGTGTAACAGTCGGAACACCAGAACAAAATAGCCGTTTCTTTGAGTTGACGGCAGAGTTACTATAAAAATTAAACGGGAAATTAATGGACTTTAAGGTACTTTTTTCACAACTGGTTGTTCTCTATGCTAAGTTAAGTAAACAGCAGAAAATAATTATAGCAGCTGCTATAGTTGGTATTGTTGCATTTTTGATTTTTTTAGTTGTATTTACATCAACAAAGAACACAAAAAACTCGTATGAAGTTCTTTTTGATTCTCTTAGTTCTAGTGATGCAGCAAAGGTTGTAGCACAGCTTGAAAAAGATGGGGTACCGTATAAACTTGAAGCTAACAATGTCATAAAAGTTCCTAAAGGTGTTGTTTATAAAGAGCGGATTAATATTGCTTCTTTAGGTATCCCTAAAGATTCTGGTGTTGGTTTTGAACTTTTTGATAAGCAAGAGTTTGGAGCGACATCATTTGATCAAAAAATCAAGCATCTTCGTGCTCTTGAAGGTGAACTTTCTCGTACTATTAATGCACTTGCGCCTATTGAAAGTGCAACTGTGAGTTTAGCACTTCCAAAAGATACTCTATTCGTTTCTAAACAGATAGACCCTACTGCCTCAGTTATGGTAGAAGTAACTGCGGGACGAAGCCTTTCTTCTAAGCAAATAAGAGGGATAAAAAACCTCGTAGCAGCCGCAGTTCCTAAGCTTACTCCATCGAATGTAATGCTTGTAAGTAGTGATGGAAATACTCTAGGTGATGAAGATGAAATGGCTCAGATGGGTGAACTCTCAGTAGTTCAACAACGCTTCAAGCTCAAAGAAGAAAAAAAACGACAGCGTAAAATTCTTGATGTGATATCTCCTTTTGTTGGTGGAAAAGACAAAGTAGTTGCACAAGTGACAATAGAGTTTGATTTTTCTATTAAAAACTCTACAAGTGAGATTTATGATCCTGAAAATGTTGTAAGAAGCGAGCAGGTAAGTGAAGAGAAGAGAACAGGAAGTACACCCGAAGCAGTAGGTGGTGTTCCTGGAACTGTGAGTAACATAGGTCCGGTTCAAGGTTTAGCAAGTAACAAAATAAGTGAAGAGTATGTAAAAAATACAGGGACGACAAACTATGAAGTTGGAAAAACTGTAAGTACAACTAAAAGTCAATTTGCTAGAATCAAAAGAATAACAGCCGCAGTAGTAGTTGATGGTAAATATAAAACTTCTTTAGATGAGAATGGTGAAGCTACAGACATGGTAGAATATGTAGCTCTAAATGAAACTGACATCAATGCCCTCTCTTCTTTAGTAAAACGCTCTATTGGTATAAATGAAGCTAGAGGTGACCAAATAACCGTTCAAAACCTTCAGTTTGATAGAACTAAAACAGCACCATCGGTTGATGGTGTCACACAGAGTAAACTATTTATAGCTACATATTTAGCTCCTTTTGCTGGAGCATTTAAATACCTATTTGTTATTGTGTTACTACTTATTCTTTACAAAAAAGTTATTTCACCATTTGCTGATAGAATGCTTGAAATATCAAGAGAAGAAGATAGCCTTAATGCTCCAATTTTAGATATCGAAGATGATGAAGAAGAAGACTTAGTTGAAAAAGTACAACAGATGCGTAAAAAAGTGGAAGATCAACTTGGTGTGGGTGAGAACTTTAATGAAGATGAACTTAAATATGAGGTTATCTTAGATAAAGTAAGAAATATGGCTGATGAAGCACCAGAAGATATAGCTTCACTGCTTCAAGCACTTCTAAGTGAAGAGGCAGATGCAAATCTTCCTAGGGTTGGATAAGGAGAACACATGGCAACTTTAACACAACAGCAACGTGCAGTATTTGATGAGATGAATATGGCTGAAAAGATTGCAATTTTGCTCTTGCAACTTGGAGAAGACACTACTGCGGGTATCTTTTCCTCTATGACTGTTGACAACATAACTGAAGTATCTAAATACATTGCAACAAACACTACGGTTGATAGAGGGGTTGCAACTGCAATTCTTGAAGAATTTTATGCAATCTTCCAATCAGGTCAGTACCTTACATCTGGTGGTTTAGAGTATGCAAGAGAACTTCTTTATAGAACCCTTGGTTCTGATGAAGCTAAAAAAGTGCTTGATAAACTCAGTAAAAATATGCAAGATACTCAAAACTTTGCATATCTCTCTAAAATTAAACCACAGCAACTTTCTGACTTTATTCAGCATGAACATCCTCAGACTATTGCTCTTATTTTAGCACATATGGATGCTACTGAAGCGGCAGATACATTACAGTACTTTCCAGATGAACTACGGAGTGAAGTTGCTATGCGTATGGCTAGACTTGGTGATATTTCTCCATCGGTTATCAAGCGTGTGTCAGCAGTGTTGGAGTCCAAGCTTGAGTCCCTTGCTTCTTATAAAGT